>JAGSHA010000008.1 GCA_023954795.1 Oceanospirillaceae bacterium
CATAAAATGGTTTTCCAAACGGAAGTAGGGCATCACCGTGTCATATCCCGTGATACGCACAGGCGGTGCTTGTAGATCCATCAGTGCCTTTTCGGCGAGTGTGGCGGCAATCTCTGCGCCTACGCCAAGATGACGGGATGCCTCATGAACAATGACGCAGCGGCCGGTTTTGGAGACCGATGCGAGAATGGTGTCCATATCCAGCGGACTGATGGTGGCGACGTCAATGACCTCGCAGCTGATGTTGTCCTCGGCCAGTTGCTCAGCCGCTTCCAGTGTTTCTTTGATCATCGCGCCCCAGCTGACCAGCGTAATATCAGAACCTTCGCGCAGGGTGAAGCACGTATCCAGTGGCAATGCTGCACCGTTATCCAGAACGGGTTGCTTGCTGGCGCGGTAGATCCGCTTAGGTTCCAGAAAAATGACCGGGTCAGGATTGCGAATGGCTGATAGTAATAGGCCGTAGGCACGTGCAGGAGAGGAGGGTACGACCACACGCAAACCCGGAATGTGGGCGAGTAGGGTCTCAGTACTTTCTGAATGGTGCTCTGGTGCATGAATACCGCCACCAAAAGGTGCACGGATGACCAGAGGGCAGCTGAGACGGCCGCGGGTACGATTACGCATTCGTGCCGCATGACAGATGATGTGTTCCAATGCGGGGAATATAAATCCCATAAACTGAATTTCAGCGATCGGTTTCAAGCCTTGTGCTGCCATACCTACGCTCAAACCGCCGATCATGGCTTCAGCCAATGGTGTATCCATCACGCGACGGTTGCCGAAACGTTCTTTTAAACCGGCTGTTGCGCGGAATACACCTCCGTTGGTGCCAACATCTTCGCCAAGGATCACAACGTTTTCGTCCTGTTCCATCTCATGTGCGAGAGCCAGGTTCACTGCTTCGAGTAGAGTGATTGCTTCATGATTCATGGTGAGTGCCTCCTTTCATCGCTTTGACCATCGCCCATTCGCGTTGCTCGCGCAGCTGCTCAGGAAGTTCGGCATAGAGATAATCAAAGAGAGACTCTACCGGTTGGGGTGGCGTTGCCAGGTAACGGTCAACGGCCGATTGCACCATGCTATTGACCTCGTCCTGCCAGATTGTTTCCTGGGTTTCGTCCCACCAACCCTGTTTGTGCAGGAAGGTGCGCAAACGCTTCACCGGTTCATGCTCCCAGGCTTTTTTCAGCTCATCATTGCTGCGATACCGGGTCGCATCATCGGCAGTCGTGTGATCCGAAAGACGATAACTGATTGCTTCTATCAGCGATGGACCTTTACCCTCACGAGCGCGTTCGAGTGCGATTTCGATGGCTTCACGCATTGCAATCGCGTCATTACCGTCAACTTGTTCGCCACGGATACCTGCGCCGATCGCTTTTTGCGCCAGCGTTGGGGCGCCACTTTGCAGGGCGCGAGGAACTGAGATCGCCCATTGGTTATTGTTGACGATAAACACCACCGGCAGCTGCCAGGCACCCGCGACATTGAGTCCTTCAAGAAAATCGCCTTTGGACGTTGCCCCATCACCACAGAGGGTGACGGCAACCCGTTTTTCATTGCGTATTTTTATCGCTGTGGCGACGCCACAGGCATGCATCGATTGGGTCGCAATGGGAACTGAATTAGGAAAATCTTCGCCCTGACGCTCTGCAGCATTACCACGTTCATCGCCGCCCCAATAGAGTAGAATCTCTTCCATTGGCGTACCTCTTAGCATTTGGCAGGCGTGATTTCGATAGTAAGGCACCAGCACATCTTCAGGATGCATGAGCAGGCCCAGGGGGACATCGATCCCCTCAATGCCCAGTAACGAGGCGTAAGTACCTAGCTGGCCAGTACGTTGCAAGGCCACGGCTTTGTTGTCCATGGTGCGTGCCAGCACCATATTGCGATAGCAGTGGGTGAGCCATTCGGGTTGCTGTGCCCAGACCGGTAACGTGCTCAGTGGATCGCCCTGGGTGCTGAGATACTGGCGGAAACGAATTTCGCCTTCAAATACAGTGTCCATAGGGTGCTCTCCTGGTCTCGGTCAGGCCGCGGAATGCAGCGCTGCCCGGGCAATAATTGTCTCAGCCCGTTCATTGGCGATGCGGTGTGTGCATCGGTCTTCCTGATCGGCTTGCTGAAATAGTTGGCCGAGTGAGGTGCCAACCTGTCTGACTTTGGCCGCAATGGCGGCGTCGGCCTGACCGGCGTGTTGCATAGCGACGAAAATCAATCCGCCTGCGTTAATCAGATAATCCGGGGCATAAAGAATGTTGCGTCTACGTAGCAGTTCCCCGTGTTCTTCACGCTCTAGTTGGTTGTTAGCGGAACCCGCGACAATGCGGCAGCGTAGCTGCTGTAAGCTGTGATCGTTGATAATTGCACCCAGTCCACATGGGCAAAATACATCAGCCTCTACACCGTATATTTTATCGGTGGCGACAGCCTTCGCCCCAAGTTCGTTGACGGCTTTCAGAACCTTCACCTGATCGATATCGGATACCGTGAGGTGAGCTCCGCTGTTGTACAGCATCTGGGCGACAGCATAGCCAACGTGCCCCAGTCCTTGCAGTGCGACATGAACACCCTGCAGGGAATCTCTGCCTTTCAGATGTTTTACCGCGGCTTTTATACCCTCGAACACACCCATTGCGGTATATGGGGAAGGATCGCCTATCTGGCTAGTACAGGTGACCCACTTAGTAGTGTGGGCGATGGAATCCATATCACTGGTCAGGGTACCGCTGTCCATCGCGGTGATGTAACGGCCTCCCAGATCCTGTACAAAGCGTCCGAACGACTCCATCAACGCATTGCGGTCGAAGTTATGGTTGGGTTTGATCAATACCGCTTTCGCCCCACCATGGGGTAATCCGGCCAGTGCTGCTTTATAGCTCATCCCCCGTGCAAGACGGGTGGCATCGGTAATTGCGTCGGCTTCACTTTGGTAAGTAATAAAGCGGCAACCACCAATGGCCGGTCCGCGCAATGTCGAATGTATTGCGATAATTGCACGTAGCCCGGTTTCTGGGTCGCAGGCAAGATGCAGCCTCTCCAGGCCCGCGTTTTCCATCTGTTCAAACATGACGGGATCCTCCGCACTCGTTGTCTTGGAAAACCTGAACGCTGTGCACTAAACGGCTTATCCCTGCCAGAATGAATGGGTTAATCACTCTGAATTTATAGGGTTTTTACTTAGTGCTTCGTAGCGTATCCTCCTATTTTGGATAGCACAGGTTTTCTCAAAGTTCAGATAATTTTTACGAATTTTTCTAACAAGTTACGGTCATAAGTCGGTAATCGATCATGGCTTTTGGCAGTGCGGCATTCGGGTTAAATTTTGATCTGGGGTGTTTGCGCAGATGCGGTTATAATCATCTCCTTTCTCATCATCAGACAAGGTTCATCGAATCATGTATAAGCTGTTTTCAGGGATACTCTTAGCCAGCGCGATTGCAGCTCAGCCGCTGCATGCCGAGTCGCCGGCGAGTGCCTCTGCACAGCTTCAGCCAGACAATGAAGCGTTGCTGCTTAGCAGCTTGCGGCACCTGCGAGAAAAGCGGGTTGATTCAGCACTGCAGGATTTGCGTACACTGACGAATCAGCAGCCCGATTTTCGCCTTGCACAGTTAATTTATGCTGATTTGATGGCTGCACAGGGTGCTCCGTTGCAGGATGTCGGTCGCAACCGTGCTATTGATGATAAAAAACTGTCGGGTCTTATTTCAGAAGCGAAGGCACGTTTGCTGATTGAGAAAGAGAAACCGGCGCTGGATATGGTGCCAGCTTCGATGATTCAGCTTGCACCGTCACAGAAGTATGCGGTGGTCATGGATACTCGTTTGCATCGACTGTTCTTGTTTGAGAATAAGATGGGTGTGCCAACGTTGATCAAAGACTACTACGCTTCTTATGGGCGTGGTGGTGTAGGGAAAGAACGTCGTGGTGATCTGAAAACACCGCTAGGCGTATACTTTGTTACCGGCCGTTTCTCCGATGCCCAGTTACCTGAGCGCTATGGCACCGGTGCTTTACCGTTAAACTATCCGAATGTTTGGGATGAGCGTCATGGTCGCACTGGAAATGGCATCTGGGTACATGGATCCCCTTTTGAGACATATAGTCGTCCCCCGGAAGCAAGTGAAGGTTGTATCTCCCTGAGTAATATCGATTTCACCGAACTGGACGACATGGTGGATATTCGCAACACTCCGGTGCTGGTGGGACACAACGTCCGTTGGATGAAGCGTAACGACTGGTTACAGCAGCAGTCTGGGTATCGCCAGCTGATTGATCGCTGGCGCAGTGACTGGGAGAGTAAAAACAGTGATCGGTATTTAGCGCATTACTCGACCGATTACAAAAATGGAAACTGGGATTATCAGCGTTTTTCGTCCCATAAGCGCCGTGTTAATGCGGGCAAAAAATACATTAAAGTCGGTATCGATCAGCTAAGCCTGTTTACCTATCCCGACCAGCCAGAATTGATGGTAGCGACATTCCGTCAGTCGTACAAAAGCAGCAACTATAAAGGTGACTCGGTTAAGCGTCAGTACTGGGTTCGGGAGAATAGTGGCTGGAAGATCGCCTATGAAGGTGCACCGTCCCGCGGAAAACCTTAAGCAGAATACTGCAGACAGACATAAAAAAAGCTCTTCATTTGAAGAGCTTTTTTTATGTAACAGTGATCGCTCCGTGACGATTAGAGAGAGCCTTCCTGGACAATTTTCCAACCTGAAGAGCGTCGCATCAGGCTTACCCGTTTACGGGCGACATCGCGGTAACGATCGGAACGATAACTCTGACGGAAGGTGACCTCGGCCCGGCTGTCGGATAGCATCACCACATCAATATCGCTCAGCGCGACCTTAATGTAGTCTGGGCTAGTCAGCCGGCTGGTACGGGTTTGCACCCATTGCTTGTGAGATACACCGTTATTCGGCTGATAACCGGCGATGTATGCACGAACGTAAGCTTGGACGTTTTGCTCTGACCATGCTTTAGCCCAACTTTTCAGATGCCCTTCGATGACCTTCTCGGGCGTTGGCTCTGCTTCTTTTACTGCCGTACGTTCGTCATCCTGATCTGCTTCAAGGCTTGCCAGAAGTTTTGCAGCGCGTTCCGTTTCCCGTGCAATGGCCAGTTCTTCAGGGGAGGCGCTGAGTGTGGTTGTATCGGTTTCTGCGCGAGCTGTGCTGCTCTGCTCGGGGTTTTGTGCAGCAGAAATGGCCTCGGAGTCGGCCTGATTCATCACCACATTCGTGTACGGTAGGGGTGTCGCAGGGGCTGTCTCGGAAAGACCGATCGCTTCGACGACGGCGATCTCGTCGGTTGCAACCGTATTGTTCGCTGTGTCGTCCTCTGTGACCTGAACATTTGTGTCGATATTCTCTGGCTTAGGGCTCGCAGTGGGTATCTCCACAATGATCGGTGTAGCAGGGGCAGGCGCATCGTTATGCGCCTGCAGCTCGGGCGTTGGCTCAAGCAGCGGAGTTGGATGTGTTCCAATGGCCGTTGGGTATCCAAACTGATTCAGGGCGACCAGCTGGGGTCCTCGGTCAGTTCCGGCTACACCTAAAGCCTTGTTATACGCCTCGGCCGCAAGCACGGCATACATATCACTCAGGTTTTGATAGACCTGTGCATAACTGGGGTGGGTTTTGAACGCATTTTGCAGAATCTGGATGGCACGACTGTTGTCGCCGGCTTCTGCATAGATCACCGCAAGGTTATTGAGTGGTTCAGGTCGATCAGGGTGTTTTTCACGCAGCTCGTTGAGCAATGTTTCTGCTTCAGCGGGGAAACCCGTTTTTGCCAGCAATGTGGCTTTGAGTAGCTGGGCATCCATGTTGTCTTCATCAGCGGCCAGGACCTGATCGACTGCAGTCAGTGCATCCTGATATTGGCCGTTACGTAAGTAGCGGTTGGCCTGCTGTAAACTCTGCAGGTCGCTAGCATCAGATGTTACTTGAGGCGCAGGCGAGGAGCTGTTATCCGAACTGTCCATTACGCTGTACGCAACAACACCGGCAATTACTGCCGCGATTGCGAGTGGAAGCCATCTTTTCTTTCCAGGAGCGTTGTGTAACGAAGCCATGTATGTTCAGTACTAGTCAGAAGAAAAATATCGGAAGCCGACATTATAAACATCTCAGCGAGCAAAGGCAGGGGAAGTGGATCAGCTGATTAAAAAAAATCCACAACCTTCCAGTTGCGCCTACAAAAAAGCCTCCCGAAGGAGGCTTTTTCAGCGCTGTAACGACAGGTTATTCGCCCTGTTCGCGAGCAATCGCGCGGTAAGCAATGTCGTTACGGAAGTACGCGTCTTTCCAGCTGACGCCCTTCAGCAGTTCGTAAGCGCGCTGTTGCGCTTCTGTCACCGTATCACCCAGCGCCGTTACACAAAGGACACGTCCGCCTGCAGTTACAACGTTGCCGGCATCATCCAGCTGAGTACCTGCGTGGAAAATCTTGGTGCCTTCTGGGCATGTCGCTGGCAAGCTGATCACGTCACCTTTACCGTAACTGCCTGGATAACCACCTGCAGCCATTACAACACCGACAGATTTACGCTCATCCCACTCTGCAGTGGTCTGATCCAGCTTTTTATCCAGTGCGGCATTACACATATCAACCAGACTGGATTTCAGGCGTAGCATGATTGGCTGAGTTTCAGGATCACCAAAGCGACAGTTGTATTCGATCACTTTAGGTGTACCGTCAGAACCGATCATCAGACCGGCGTACAGGAAACCTGTGTATTCATTGCCTTCAGCTTTCATACCGTTAACGGTAGGCATGATCACTTCGTCCATAACACGCTGGTCGATCTCTGCGGTTACGACCGGAGCAGGGGAGTATGCACCCATGCCGCCAGTGTTCAGACCAGTATCGCCATCGCCAACACGCTTGTGATCCTGGCTGGTGGCCATTGGCAGTACATTGTCACCGTCAACGATGACGATATAAGACGCTTCTTCACCGTCAAGGAATTCTTCAATAACTACACGGCTACCCGCATCGCCAAATGCGTTACCCGCCAGCATATCCTTAATGGCATCTTCTGCTTCTTCCAGTGTCATCGCCACGATAACACCTTTACCTGCTGCCAGACCGTCGGCTTTAATCACGATCGGTGCACCTTTCTCACGTACGTAGGTCAGTGCAGGCTCGATTTCGGTGAAGTTAGCGTATTCGCCGGTTGGGATATTGTGGCGTGCCAGGAAATCTTTGGTAAAGGCTTTAGAGCCTTCCAGCTGCGCAGCGCCTTCGGTTGGGCCGAAAATGCGCAGGCCTTCAGCCTGAAAGTGGTTCACAACACCCGCAACCAAAGGTGCCTCAGGGCCCACAATGGTCAGATCAATAGCATTGTCTTTTGCGAAGTCGCGCAAGCCGTCGAGATCCATCACGTCGAGTGCGACGTTCTGCATCTTGTCTTCTTGTGCGGTTGCAGCGTTACCCGGTGCTACAAAAATGTCGGTAACTTTGTTGTCGCGTGCTGCCGCCCATGCCAGAGCATGTTCGCGACCGCCGGAACCAATAATCAGTACTTTCATGTATATATCCTCTAAACACAGAATAGCCCGGACATGCCGGGCTACAGGTGTATCCGCTGATCACATCTTAGTGACGGAAGTGACGCATACCCGTGAAGACCATTGCCATGCCATGTTCGTCTGCGGCGGCGATAGTTTCTTCGTCGCGCATAGAACCACCTGGCTGGATGATCGCATCGATACCCGCAGCAGCAGCTGCATCAATACCATCACGGAATGGGAAGAATGCATCAGATGCCATGACGGAGCCTTTGACTTCCAGACCTTCGTCAGCCGCTTTGATACCAGCAATCTTCGCAGAGTATACACGGCTCATCTGGCCTGCACCGATACCGATAGTCTGGCCGTCTTTCGCGTATACAATCGCGTTGGATTTAACGAATTTAGCCACTTCCCAGCAGAACAGAAGATCACGGATTTCCTGTTCAGTTGGCTGGCGCTGAGACACGACTTTCAATGCAGATGCATCAACCATTCCCAGATCGCGGTCCTGAACCAGTAAGCCGCCATTTACGCGCTTGTAGTCGAAACCGTGGGCACGGTTAGCGTCCCACTCGCCGCATTCCAGCAGGCGTACGTTTGGCTTAGTTGAAACCAGGTCGGACGCTTCCTGAGATACAGAAGGTGCGATGATGACTTCGACGAACTGACGTTCGATGATAGCCTGGGCGGTTTTAGCGTCCAACTCGCGGTTGAACGCTATGATGCCACCAAAAGCGGAGGTTGGGTCAGTCTGGTGAGCACGGTTATATGCTTCCAGGATGTCTGCACCAATCGCCACGCCACAAGGGTTGGCATGCTTAACGATGACACATGCTGGCTCTTTGAATGGTTTTACGCATTCCAGCGCTGCATCTGTATCAGCAACGTTGTTGAAAGACAGTGCTTTACCCTGCATCTGACGAGCGGTTGCTACGCAGGCTTCAGCCGGGTTGGCCTCTACGTAGAATGCCGCACGCTGGTGTGGGTTTTCGCCGTAGCGCATATCCTGTGCTTTCAGGAACTGAGTGTTGAATGTACGAGGGAAGTCAGCTGGCTCCTCCTCTTCACCTTCAACAATCGCACCCAGGTAGTTGGCAATCATGCCATCGTATGCAGCTGTGTGTTCGAACGCTTTTACTGCCAAGTCGAAACGGGTTTTGTGGCTCAGACCACCATTACCCAATTCTGCTGCGACTGAGTCGTAGTCAGATGCATTCACAACAATCGCCACATCTTTGTGGTTTTTAGCTGCAGAACGCACCATGGTAGGACCACCGATGTCGATGTTTTCGATCGCCATAGGCAGATCGCAATCAGGACGGTTGATGGTCTGTTCAAATGGATACAGGTTTACAACAACCATATCGATTGGTGTGATGCCGTGTTCGTTCATGATTGCATCGTCGGTACCGCGACGGCCCAGAATGCCGCCGTGTACTTTCGGGTGCAGGGTCTTAACACGACCATCCATCATCTCCGGGAAACCGGTGTAGTCAGATACTTCAACTGCAGGGATGTTGTTTTCTTTCAGCAGCTTATAGGTGCCGCCGGTGGAAAGAATTTCAACACCTTGAGTGTTCAGTGCCTGAGCAAATTCTACAATGCCGGTTTTGTCTGACACGCTGATCAGCGCGCGGCGTACAGGAGTGGTGTTCTCTGCCATGGTGATTGGAGTTCCCATTAACTAGTAAAAAGCACTAATAAAAAGCGGTTACAGCAGACCGTATTGTTTCAGCTTCTTGCGCAGCGTACCGCGGTTCAGGCCAAGAACCTGAGAAGCTTTGGTCTGGTTGTCTTTGGTATATGCCATAACGGATTCGAACAAAGGCGCTTCGATCTCGGACAATACCATCTGGTATACGTCGGTTACCGGCTGTCCGTCGAGCTGACGGAAGTAGTTGTTCAGCGCCAAGTGTACGCTGTCCCGAAGGGTGCTACCGGTCTCTGCAGTTGCGTTCTGAGTGAGAGTCGGCTGAGTAATTTCTTTATATTCCACAGTATTACGTATCCAGTTTGTCATGCAGCCAGAGGGTCGGTAAGACGATCGAAATAACGCTCGATCGCTGACGTTTGCTCTTCTGCTGTTTCCAATACATTGAATTCCTTGCGGAAGGATTTTCCTTCCGGCTGTGCTTGCAGGTACCACCCTACGTGCTTTCTTGCGATCCGAACGCCTAGGTAGTCGCCGTAAAAGGTTCGTAGCTCCTGCAAATGCCCCAGCAGAATTTTTCTAATCTCTTCCAGTGAGGGTTCTTCCATTAATTCACCTGTTGCCAGGTAATGGTTGATCTCCCTGAATAACCAGGGGCGTCCCTGTGCGCCTCGGCCAATCATCACGGCATCGGCACCGGTGTGTGCGATGACCTGTTTGGCCTTTTGGGGTGTATCGATATCGCCGTTAGCGAATACCGGAATAGACACGGCATGTTTAACCGCTGCAATCGTGTCGTATTCAGCATCGCCTTTGTATCCACAGGCGCGGGTTCTGCCATGTAATGCCAATGCTGCTATACCGGCGTCTTCAGCCATACGCGCAATATTGAGCGCGTTACGACTTTCATGATCCCATCCGGTACGGAATTTCAGCGTGACAGGTACATCAACCGCCGCAACCACTGTCTGCAAAATGTCGGCAACTAGAGCTTCATCCCGCAGCAAGGCGGAACCAGCGGCTTTGTTACACACTTTCTTTGCAGGACAACCCATGTTGATATCGATGATTTGGGCCCCCCGTTCTGCGTTCATCCGCGCAGCCTCAGCCATCATATGTGCTTCACCGCCTGCGATCTGTACAGACCGAGGCTCAGTTTCACCCTGATGATTAAGACGGTAGCTGGATTTGCGAGACTTCCATAAACGGGTATCAGAGGTAACCATCTCGGACACAACCAAGCCCGCACCAAACTGCCGGCAAAGTTGCCGGAACGGTCGGTCCGTGACGCCTGCCATTGGTGCCAGAATAGTCTGGTTATCAATGGTATAAGGTCCGATTCGGAACATGGATTACCTTAATTTTGGGTAAAAAAACACCATGAAGCTGCACAGAGCTCCAAAGCAGATTTAAAACAAGGAAGGCGGACAATGATAACGCTTCAGACGCATAGGTCCAAGCCGTTTTTGATGGTTTTTTGTACGATTTTGGCTTGACTGTATTTGTCTTTTGGTCTTGTCGCAGGGCGCGTCATAGCTGGGATCAGGGACAACATAGGTGTCGTCCCTAATAATTTTTGTCACTGTACAGAGTTTGATCAGCGTTTGATGCCGCAGATGCGAATCCAGCCTTCACGCTCAGCAGGTGGCTCGAGGTCAAACCATTGTGCATAGGCGGTGTTGATAGCTTCAGCCTGATCTTCCAGCAGACCTGACAGAGCCATGCGTCCACCCGACTTCACGTGTTTGGCGATTGTTGGTGCCAGTTCAACCAGTGGGCCGGCCAGAATATTGGCCACGATCACATCGCCTGCGATATCCGGCGTATGTTCCGGCAGGAAGACGTTGAGGCGGTTTTCAGCCAGTTTGTTGCGTGCCAGGTTATCTTTGCTTGCCTGCAGTGCTTGCAGATCAATATCGACAGCCGTGACATGTTTCGCCCCGAGTAACAGGGTGGCAATGCCTAAGATGCCGGAGCCGCAACCGTAATCGACAACCTCGCAGTCATCCAGATCTTGTGCATCCAGCCATTCCAGACACAGCGCGGTTGTCGGGTGGGTGCCCGTACCAAAGGCCAGGCCCGGGTCCAGCATCATATTGACGGCATCGGGTTCAGGGGCTTCACGCCAACTCGGGCAGACCCAGAGGCGTTTACCAAACTGCATGGGATGGTAGCTATCCATCCACTCCCGTTCCCAATCTTTATCTTCCAGAATCTCTGCTTTGATTGAGGGGAAGGGGGTGTCTGGGAAAAGCTGCTCGTGTGCCTGGCGGATAAAGCGGTTGGTGGCATCCAGATCGTGGTCGGCAGAGAACAGGCCGGTCACAATCGTGCTGTCCCACAACGGTGTTGTGCCCAGCTCGGGTTCAAAGATTGGCTGGTCTTTGTTGTCCTGATAGGTGACAGACGCGCAGCCCGCAGCAAGTAGTACATCTTCGTACTGTTCTGCGTGCTCAGGGGTAGTAGTAAGTTTTATCTGTAGCCAAGGCATGATGTGTTCCAGTTCACGAGAGAAATGCCAGTATATCGACTTATACGTTGAGGGGGGAGATGGCGATCAGCGGATCGGGTAGAAAAAATGTGGATAGTGAGCGAGCATAAAAAAGCCCGCGCTTAGGCGGGCTTTTAACAGTGCAGTGGAAACAAGTCTGATTACAGGCCCAGTTTCTTTTCCAGATAGTGGATGTTTACACCACCTTCCTGGAAATGAGTATCACGTACGATTTCCTGATGCAGCGGGATGTTGGTGCGAATACCATCAATTACCGCTTCGTCCAGTGCGTTACGCATACGGATCAGCGAGGTTTCACGGTCTTCCGCGTAGCTGATCAGTTTAGCGATCAGTGAATCGTAGTGCGGAGGTACGGTGTAACCCGAGTATAAGTGAGAATCTACACGAATACCCAAACCACCCGGTGCGTGGAAATGCTTCACGTTACCCGGGCTTGGCAAGAACGATTTCGGGTCTTCTGCGTTGATGCGGCACTCGAAAGCGTGGCCCTGAACGACGATATCTTCCTGTTTCAGAGACAGTGGCAGGCCAGAAGCAATGCGCAGCTGTTCTTTAACGATATCAACGCCAGTAATCATCTCAGTCACCGGGTGCTCAACCTGCACACGGGTGTTCATTTCGATGAAGTAGAAACCGCCATCTTCATATAGGAACTCGAATGTACCTGCGCCGCGGTAACCGATTTCGATACACGCATCGACACAGGACTGCAGAACGCCTGCGCGCGCGGCAGGGTCCAGATGAGGGGCTGGAGCTTCCTCAACCACTTTCTGGTGGCGGCGCTGCATGGAGCAGTCGCGATCATACAGATGAACGGCGTTACCCTGACCATCCGCCAGAATCTGAACTTCAACGTGGCGAGGGTTCTGCAGGAATTTCTCCATGTACACGGTATCGTCGCCGAATGCTGCAGCAGCTTCGGAACGCGTAATGTGTACGGAGTTCAGCAAAGAGGCTTCGGAATGCACAACGCGCATACCACGACCACCGCCACCGGAGGCCGCTTTGATGATCACCGGGTAGCCGATACGCTGGGCGATCTTCTGCATTGCCGGGCCATCATCAACTGGCAGCGGGCCATCAGAGCCCGGTACTGTTGGTACGCCTGCTTTCTTCATCGCTTCGATTGCAGAAACTTTATCACCCATCAGGCGAATTGTTTCAGCGCGAGGGCCGATGAACTGGAAGCCTGAACGTTCAACCTGCTCAGCAAAATCTGCATTTTCCGCGAGGAAACCGTAACCTGGGTGGATACCCATAGCGTCGGTGACTTCGGCTGCAGCAATAATGGCAGGGATATTCAGGTAACTCTGTGGGGATGGCGCCGGACCAATGCAGACAGCTTCATCTGCAAGACGTACATGCATCAGGTCGCGGTCAGCCGTGGAGTGAATAGCTACGGTCTTGATGCCCAGCTCTTTGCAGGCACGCAGGATACGCAGTGCGATCTCACCCCGGTTGGCAATGACTACTTTTTCCAGCATCTGGATGTCCTTGAATCAGGTCTGTGGGAGCACTTAAACGATGGTAACCAGCGGCTGGTCGAACTCAACCGGCTGACCGTCTTCGGCCAGAATTGCTTCCACAACACCGGCTTTATCCGCTTCGATCTGGTTCATCATCTTCATCGCTTCAACGATACAAATAACGTCACCCACTTTTACAGTCTGCCCAACTTCAATGAACATTGGAGAGCTTGGAGATGGGGAACGGTAGAAAGTACCCACCATTGGAGACGTTACAACATGACCTGTATGTGAAGGCGCTTCCGCTTCAGCAGCGGGTGCAGCGGCTACAGGCGCAACAGGTGCAGCGGCAACGGGTGCAGCAGGTGGAGCGTAAGCAACAGGTGCGGCGGTTACGCTGGTGCCACGGCTGATGCGAACAGACTCTTCGCCTTCTTTGATTTCGATTTCGTTGATGTTGGATTCTTCAAGCAGTTCGATAAGCTTTTTAACTTTGCGAATATCCATTCTGGGTCTTGTCTCTTTAACTGTTACTGTTGCTGTTCGGTATCACGCAAGCTGCGTAAAAGCAGATTGCAGTGCAAACTGGTATCCCTGGGCGCCCAAACCACAGATCACACCTACGGCTTTATCCGAGAAGTAGGAATGATGGCGGAATGCCTCACGTGCGTGCACGTTTGAGAGATGGACCTCGATGAAAGGAATGGCAACACCTAATAAGGCATCGCGCAGAGCAACGCTGGTATGAGTGAAGGCAGCCGGGTTGATAATAATGAAGGCAACGCCTTCATTTTGCGCCCGGTGAATGCGTTCGATCAGTTCAAATTCTGCGTTACTCTGAAAACTGTCGAGGTCGTGGCCTGCGTTGCTGGCTGTCTGGCTAAGTTCCTGATTGATGTCCGCAAGCGTAGTTGAACCGTACACTTCGGGTTCCCGAGTGCCGAGAAGGTTCAGGTTTGGACCATGTAATACAAGAATTTTTGCCATCGATGCAGCCTTAATGCAAACGCGCTGAATAGCACCACAGAGAGTGATTTAGCGGTATAGTTTGCACAACTCAGAAAGGGTTGTCTATATGTGGGCAAGTTTTAGTTGTTTTCTGTCAACTTTCCCGAACTTCGCCGCGATTTCCCCACTTGTTTTGACTAAAGTCTTGGTTGTTTTTGCAGCAATTTATATTACGGCGTGCTAACTGGTTGTTTTCTGGAAGTTTGCCGCTCATTCCAGACATAAAGATTGACGTTCGCTTCAATATTATGGATATTGCACTGCAATATCCTGATTCTGCAGACAGTTCGATGAACAGGCTGTAGCGAGTGACGGACAGGCAACGGAAAGGAGCGATTACGATGATACGACGCGTTGTATTTAACCAGAAAGGGGGCGTGGGTAAATCCAGCATCGCTGTGAACCTGGCTTCGATCAGTGCAGCCCGTGGATTGCGCACATTGGTTGTGGATCTGGACCCGCAATGCAACTCCAGTCACTATCTGATGGGCGATGACTATATGGATCTGTCGCCAACTGTTCGTGACTTCTTTGAGCAGACTCTGAGCTTTCAGGTTAACCCCGCTGATCCGCAGGATTTCATTCACGAAACCCGCTATGAAAATCTGCATATGTTGCCAGCGAGCTACAATTTGGGCGACCTGCAGTCCAAGCTGGAATCCAAGCACAAGATCTACAAGTTTCGTGATGCATTGAAAAAGCTGGAAGAGAGCTACGATGCGGTCTATATCGATACCCCACCGGCTTTTAACTTCTTTACCTTATCGGCATTGGTGGCGGCAGAGCGTTGCCTGATCCCATTTGATTGTGATGAGTTTGCCCGTCAGGCGTTATACAGCTTGCTGGCGAATATTCAGGAAACTCAGATGGATCATAATGAAGCGTTGCAGATTGAAGGGATTGTGGTGAACCAGTTTCAGCCACGTGCTACGTTGCCGCAGGCCATAGTGGATGAATTGCTGGCGGATGATCTGCCGGTGCTGGGTTCTAAGATTTCATCGTCCGTTAAGATGAAGGAATCTCATAACGAAGGTATTCCGCTGATCCATCTGGCGCCCAAGCATAAGATGACTCAGGAGTTCCTTGCCCTGTTTGATGAGCTACAGAAGTAAGCTCTAACGAAGAAGGCCGCGAGTCAGGCTGAGTGTTGATCCGATTCGCGGTAATCCTGCGGGCTATCTGCGCACCCCGTTTGCAACAGGCGCTGACGACGTAGTTCGGCCGCTTTCGTTCGTAAACTGATCAGCCAGAGAAAGAGCAGAGCGGTCGATACGACCAGGATGACGACTTCCGTCATGATTTAACCGTTGGTTATTTGAGTCATCATCGATTCTAACTAAAATTCCTTCTCTGACAATAGAGAAATATTCATTTTTATGTCATCCGTTTGTCTTAATTGCGTCTCTTTCAGAGGACATGGATGACAGGGCGTAAGACACCCCTATTTACCGTTGATAGCGTAAATGCCCGGCGCATTTCTCCAGTACCCCTGATAGTCCATACCATAGCCAAAGACGTAACGGTCTTCGACCTCAATACCGACGTAATCGGGCTTCATTTTCGGGCGGGCCTTACGGTTGTGCAGTTTGTTAATCAATACTGCGATACGTACTTCGCTGGCACCGGCTTGCATACAGTAGTCATAGATCTCAGCCAGTGTATGGCCTTCATCCAGAATATCATCAACGATAAGTACCGAGCGGCCTTTAAAGTTGATCTGCGGCGGCACTTTCCATTCCAGACTCTGTCCCGTTGTTGTGTTGCGATAGCGGGTAGCATGCAGGTAACCCGCTTCGAGCGGAAAAATCAGTTTGGTCAGAAGTTTACCACCGGTGACTAATCCTCCATTCATTACCGTAAAAACGACTGGATTGATATCCAGCATATCGTCAGTAATCGCCACGGCCATTTTGTGCAGCGCATGCTCAACTTCCGACTCGCTGTATAACAGATCTGCCTGCATATAGACCTGCTTAATCTGTTCCAGATCGATGGTACTCATAATGGTGGTGGAACTCCGGTTTTTTAGGGCAAACGAAAGGGATGCAGCGCGCCAAATTAGCAGGTTGCTTTGCGGCCGTTTGAATGACTTTTTTGAATGGTTTCGCTAATATTAGCAAGTTTTTCCAATCCGTGCCTTTTGTTTCCAAAAAGCGTCATTCGAGGTCAAAAAATGAGTGTAAAAGAGATCAATCATCCGCTGGTTAAGCATAAAATTGGCTTAATGCGGGCCAAAGATATGAGCACCCGTAGCTTTCGTCAGTTGGCTGCCGAGGTGGGATGTCTGTTGACTTACGAGGCAACAAAAGATCTGGAACTGGAAAACTATACCCTGGATGGCTGGTGCGGCGACGTTGAAGCCCAGCGTATTAAAGGTAAAAAGATCACTGTTGTGCCAATTCTGCGTGCCGGATTGGGCATGTTGGACGGTGTGCTGGATCTGGTGCCAAGCGCCAAAATTAGTGTGGTCGGACTGTATCGCGACGAAGAAACACTGGAGCCCGTGGCGTATTTTGAAAAGCTCGCCGGTGACATTGATAACCGTATCTCACTGGTGATTGATCCCATGCTGGCAACCGGTGGCTCCATGATTGCGACCATCGACATGTTGAAGAAAGCTGGCTGCACCAGCATTCGTGCACTGGTGCTTGTGGCTGCACCTGAAGGTATTGAAAAATTGCAGGCGGCGCATCCTGATGTTGAGTTGTACGTGGCATCGGTCGACAGCCACTTAAATGAGCAGGGATACATCATTCCGGGTCTGGGTGACGCGGGTGACAAAATCTTTGGTACTCAGTAATTCACAGGAGTAACCCTGAATGAGTGATTCGAAGATCACGGACTTGCGCACCATACTGGCAGGTTCACAGATGCTTTTTGTTGCCTTTGGCGCATTGGTGCTGATGCCATTGCTGACAGGGCTTAATCCCAGTGTTGCGCTGTTTACGGCAGGCATGGGAACGTTGCTGTTCCACTGGGTGACAAAAAACACAGTTCCTGTGTTTTTGGCTTCATCTTTTGTCTTCATCGCGCCAATTACCTACAGCACCCAGACCTGGGGTGTTTCTGCAACCATGGGGGCTCTGTTCGCTGCGGGTGTGGTGTATATGCTGCTGGCGATGATGGTCAAAGTAAAAGGCTCAGGATTCATACACCGTATCATGCCGCCGGTTGTCACCGGTCCGGTCATTATGGTGATTGGTCTTGGGCTGGCGCCAATCGCCGTGAATATGGCGATGGGTAAAACCGGCGATGGTGCGATTGAGCTGTTCCCGTATAAAGATGCAATGATCGTATCAATGGCTGCGTTGCTGACCACGTTGCTGGTGGCAACCATGGCCAAAGGTATCTTCCGTTTGGTACCGATTCTGGCGGGTGTTCTGGTGGGTTATGCCGTCGCGAACACGATGGGTATGGTTGATATGACCAAGGTGTCGGAAGCGCCGGTCTTTGCGATCCCTGAGTTTGTGATGCCGGAATTTAATCTGGCAGCGATCCTGTTTATGTTACCGGTGGCGATTGCCCCTGCGATTGAGCACGTGGGTGATGTGCTGGCGATTGGTAACGTAACCGGCAAGGATTATCTGAAGAAGCCGGGCCTGCACCGGACCCTGTTTGGTGATGGTATTGCGACATCGGCAGCATCATTGTTCGGCGGTCCACCTAACACCACGTACTCGGAAGTGACGGGTGCAGTGATGTTGACCAAGGCCTTCAATCCGAAAGTCATGCTGTGGGCATCTGCGTTTGCGATCTTGCTGGCGTTTGTATCCAAGTTCGGTGTGCTGCTGCAAACCATTCCAGCACCGGTGATGGGCGGAATTCTGATCTTGCTGTTTGGTTCAATTGCCAGCGTAGGTTTGAATACACTGATTAAAGCCCGCGTGGATCTGGGCGAGCAACGCAACTTGGTGATTGTGTCTACGACACTGGTGTTTGGTATCGGTGGCATGGCAGTGGGTAGCGGTGACCTGAACCTGCAGGGTGTGAGCTTGTGTGGTCTGATTGCGATTGCGCTGAACCTTGTTCTGCCTATGCCGCGGGAGTCCTCAGATGATCTGCACGAAGAGGAAACGGTGGTGAAAGATATGGTTGATCATAGCCGCTAAGCGATTCTTTCATTCCTGCATTAGAAAAAAAGCCATCCTGAACTAAGCTTCAGGGTGGCTTTTTTGTATCTGGACTGCTGTATAGATGGTCGCGTAGGTGGGGAAGGAATTTGCAGGTAAAAAATCGGGCACCAGGCACGCCCTGTATCCGAAACTGTTGTCTGGACGATGACAATATCTGTCTGGGGTGCTGTCGTTCGCTGGATGAAATCCTGCAGTGGCAGGATGCTTCCGAAGAACAGCGTCAGGAATGGTTACAAGGGGCGGAGCAACGCCGTCAGCGTCGGGTTAACAAAACTTGATGGCCTCTGATTCTAATCAAGATAACATCTGAACCCGGCGAGCTTGCTGCTGTAGCTGATACATCGAGCGGTACAGTCCGGCGTTTGTCTGCATCAACTCATGATGTGTTCCTCTTTCCTCGATTCGCCCGTGTGATAACACCAGAACCTGATCTGCATGTTTAATTGTTGAAAGGCGGTGGGCCACAATAATCATGGTGACTTTTCCGTGCAGTTCTCGCAGGGCGCGTTGAATGACTTGCTCAGTTTCACTATCCACATTGGCCGTGGCTTCATCCAGCAGCAATATCTGGGGGGAGGCCGCGAGCGCTCGCGCGATCACCAGTTGCTGGCGCTGCCCCGTGGAAAGTCGAGTCCCGCCTTCACCTAAACGTGTGTCGAGTCCATCCGGTAGCTGTCGGATGGTATCTGTCAGATGTGCCTGCTGTGCCGCTTGCAGCAGCTTGGCTTCCGGTAGGTTGCGGCCCATATCAATATTGTCACGTAGGGAGCCTACGACAATAAACGGTTCCTGAGGGATAAGCCCGATACCTCGACGTAGGTTGTTGTGGCTGAAACTCTCCAATGGTTGCCCATCCAGCCTGATGACCCCTTCGTTAGTGGGATAGAAGTTCAGCAATACACTGAGCAGGGTGCTCTTCCCGCTGCCCGTGTGGCCTACAACAGCACAGAGTTCGCCGGGTTTAAGATTAAAGCTAACATCGTGCAGGATCGGCTTGTCTGTTTGATAGGCGAAATTCAGCGCTGAGACGGATATATGGCCGCTTGTGACTTGAGCGGGAGAGTCATGATACTGCTGCTCGCCTTCTTCAATCAGCGTGTGCACCCGATCACCGGCGACCATGGCCTGTTGATAGAGGTTAAAGCGCTGGGTGACTTCCGCCAGTGGTTCAGTGAAACGTCCCAGATAGTTGAGAAACGCATAGAGCACACCGACTTCCGCAACGCCTGCGGTGACCTGAAGACCAAACATCCAGATGATCGCGACCAACACGGAAACACTGAGCAGATCAATCGCTGGACGCAGCAGCAGAGCGCTGACCCTGATGGTACGCATGCGTGCGCGATAGTAGTCGTCATTGACCTGATCAAACTCATCGATAAAGCGGGGTTGTTGATTACTGGATTGCAATACCGACATTCCGGCAATGGATTCGCTGATGTTGGCGTTGATCTCCGAACGCAGGTGGCGGCTTTGCTGGACGGCGGGGCCGCTGAATTTTTCGTAGAGGAAAATCACGCCCATCACGGTAGGAATGAGCAGGGCCGACGCCAGCATCAGCTGCAGGTCTAGCAATGCCATAGCGATCAGAATGCCAATCAGCAGGATCAGGTTACTCATGACCACCGATAAAAACTGCACATAGAGGTCTTTAATCGCTTCCGTGTCATTGGTGATACGGCTCACCAACTGTCCGGTACGGGCATGGTCAAAGTACGCCATAGGAAGCTTGAGTACATGCTTGAACGCGCGTTGGCGGATATCCTGCACCGCATTGAGTGCCATCGTGGTGAAATGCATCGTTTGTTGGTAGCGCAACCATGCCGCGGCTATTTGTGAGCCAAGGTAAAGCAACAGTAATGTTATAAGTGGCAGGGATTCGAACTGTCTGGGCATGAGGTAGTCATCAATAAAGACCTTGCCTAGAAAAGGGCCTACAACATCCGCAATGGTTGCCAGGATCAGAAAGGCGCTGGCTTTGGTTAGCAATGCTTTGTCGCCGTAGATGTAGCTGGATAACAGCTTGAAGGTACCGCGTCGGTTGTTACCGCTCATCGAGTGCAGCCTCCATCTGTTGGTAGGTCCACATTCTGCTATACCAGCCATCGTGTCGGGTGAGTGAGGTGTGATTTCCCCGTTCGCTGATCTCGCCATGATTAAGCACCAGAATCTCATCCGCGTCTTCAATCGCAGAGAGCCGGTGGCTGATAATGATCACGGAGCGTTGTTGTGTATCGTCGCGCAGGTGCTGAAGAATCTGTTGTTCGGTGTGCACGTCGACCGCAGACAATGCGTCATCCAGAATCAGTATCGGGGCGTCAGTAATCAATGCGCGAGCGATGGCCAGACGCTGGCGCTGACCGCCAGATAGCGTGATGCCTCGTTCACCTACCTGGGTGTTATAGCCCTGAGGGAAATGTCGAATATCCTCATCCAGTGCTGCCACTTTGGCGGCGTGTTGTATCTGTTCAAGGCTGGCGCCGGGCCGGGCAAGGGCAATGTTCTCGGCGATGCTCAGGCTGAACAAAAAACTGTCTTGAGGCACATAGGCAAAACAGGCTCGTAAGTGGTGCAGACTGAGCTCGTGCAGAGGGTGGCCATCAATCTGAATCTGACCTGTTTCTGAGTCCCAGTGGCGCATTAAAAGCTGAATCAATGTGGTTTTACCCGCACCAGTCGGGCCTGCAATCCCCAGCTTTTGACCTTGGATAAGCTCAAAATGAATCCCTTTCAGAATCTGCCCGTCCTTTTTATCGTAGGCGAAGCTCAGGTTATGAATATTTAGATCAGGCTGTTTCGGCGTCTGTTCGCCGTGATCAGTGATGGTATCGGGTGTGTCGAGGAGCACATCAACCCGTTTTAATGCTGCGCTGCCGCGCTCGATAATATTCAGCAACCAGCCAAAGGCCCACATCGGCCAGATCAATTGCCCCATATATAGGGTGAAACTCGCCAGTTTGCCGACCGTCAACTGCTCCTGCCAGACCAGCCAGCCACCCACACCCAGAATCAGTAGTAGGGAGGTGGTAAGGCACAGGTAGATAACCGGTTCATACAGAGCCTCATACCGCGCGACCTGATAATTACAACGTGCGGCTTTTTCCGCGATCTTGTTAAACGCTTTGCTTTCGTGATGTTCCCGCCCCATTGCTTTAATCAGCCGGATACCGGATAGCGCCTGCTGGGTCTGGTTGTTGAGATCAGAGAAGCGTTCGAGTGATTCCTGAAAATGCTGATGTACCGAGCGGGATATTCTAAAAAAACCATACCCCATGATAGGGAAGGGGAGCAGGGCAATGACCGTGAGGCGCCAGTCGATGGCAAAGAGCATCATTGCAATGACCAGTACAAAGGTCAGCGCCCCGTCGAAACCGGAGAGAACACCTTCTCCCGCCGCCAGTTCGATGGCATCAATATCGTTGGTGGCTTTGGCCATCAGATCGCCAGTGCTTTGCTGGCTATAGAATGCAGGGCCTAAGCGGGTGAGTCGCTGATAAAAACGCTGGCGTAAAATACCGCCCAATTGATAGGAGGTGCCAAATAGAATCAGCCGCCAGCCAACGCGCAGCAGATAGATCAACACCCCCATACCCAGCAAGGCCCACAGGTAGTGTTCCACCGCTGGGGTGAAAATGCCTTCAGCCAACAGGCGGTCAATTGATTGACCGATGAGATAAGGTAGCGCTGCATTGAGCAGGGCAACTCCCGCAAGCATCAGCAGAGCGATGGCGTAGGTGCGCCTGTTGGCTTGAAAGAACCACGCCAGTTGTCTGAAAAGTAGCATCTGAAGGCTGAGTCCATTGCTGAGCGTTTTGTTAGTGTACAGCTTAGCTGTCGGTCTCAGGGCTGGGAAATATAACCGCATAGTTGCACGGAGTTATGCGGAATTGACGCGTAAGGGGCTAAGCAGTACCTCCATGCACTGCTATGGAGCGAGGCATTATTTTGAGAGGTATTTAATGCCCTGTTCAACCCCTTCCAGCGTGAGTGGGTACATATGGTTTTCCATCAGTTGCTGGATCATGCCGATACTGTGCGTGTAGTTCCAGTAACGTTGCTGACTCGGGTTCAGCCAGATCACCTTATCCCAGGTATCGGTAATACGCTTTAGCCAGACCTGTCCGGCTTCGTCATTCATATGCTCGACACTGCCAAAGCGGTCGGCGACTTCATAGGGAGACATGGAAGCATCGCCGATAAAGATGACGCGATAATCGGGACCGTAGGTGTGCAGGACATCCAGTGTGGATATCTTCTCGGTATAACGGCGGCTGTTATCCTTCCAAACATGTTCATATACGCAGTTATGGAAGTAGAAGTATTCCAGGTGTTTAAACTCAGAACGTGCTGCGGAGAACAGTTCTTCGCAGACCCGAATGTACGGGTCCATTGAACCGCCTACATCCAGAAACAGCAGAACTTTGGCTGCGTTATGGCGCTCAGGCACCATCTTGATATCCAGCAGTCCGGCGTTATTCGCCGTGCACTTGATGGTATCGTCCAGATCCAACTCTTCAGCGGCGCCGGTGCGGGCAAACTGACGCAGTTTGCGCAGTGCAACTTTGATGTTGCGGGTGCCCAGCTCAACGCTGTCATCGAGGTTACGAAACTGACGTTTCTCCCAGACTTTCACGGCGCGGCGGTTTTTGCTTTCACCGCCGATCCGCACGCCTTCCGGATTGTAGCCGCTGTGGCCAAAAGGCGAGGTGCCGCCTGTGCCAACCCATTTGCTGCCGCCTGAGTGTTTTTCTTTCTGCTCTTCCAGGCGTTTTTTCAGCGTGTCCATCAGTGCTTCGAGGCCGCCCAGTGCTTCAATCTCAGCTTTCTCTTCTTCAGATAGCTGTTTCAGGAAGTTAGCTTCCAGCCAATGCTCGGGAATCAGCGCATTGGCAAAGTCCTCTACCAGTTCGAGGTCTTTAAAGTAGCTGCCAAATGCCTGATCAAAACGGTCGAAGTACTTTTCGTCTTTAATCAGGCAGGTGCGGGACAGGAGATAAAAATCATCCACATTGCAGAATGCCAGACGTGCCTGCAATGCTTCCAGAAGCACCAGCAGCTCCTTTACCGTGACAGGCACACCGCTCTTGCGCAGATGGTAGAAGAGATCTATCAGCATTAGCGGTTTTCCCGGCGCGCCATAAATGCCAGACGCTGCAACATATGCAGGTCCTGTTCGTTTTTCAGCAGGGCGCCATACAGGGGCGGCATCGCTTGTGTTGGATCTCGGTTGATCAGTGCTTCACGGGAGATGTCATCGGACAGCAATAACTTCAGCCAGTCGATCAGTTCGGAGGTCGATGGTTTCTTGCGCAGTCCATTGACGTTACGTACCTGGAAGAAGATCTCCATCGCTTCACGCACCAGCTCCTGCTTGATTTCAGGAAAGTGGACATCCACGATTTGGTGCATGGTCGTCTGATCAGGGAAGTTGATGTAGTGGAAAAAGCAGCGGCGCAAAAAAGCATCCGGCAGTTCTTTTTCGTTGTTCGAAGTGATAATGATGATCGGACGGTGTTTCGCCTGAATGCGTTCGCCGGTTTCGTATACGAAGAACTCCATCTTATCCAGTTCAACCAGCAGATCGTTGGGGAACTCAATATCGGCTTTATCCACTTCGTCGATCAGCAGCACGACCTGCTCATCCGCATCAAATGCCTGCCATAACATACCCTTTTTGATGTAGTTACCGATGTCGTGTACCCGATCATCTCCCAGCTGCGAGTCACGCAGACGGGAAACCGCATCGTATTCGTAGAGGCCTTGCTGAGCTTTAGTGGTGGATTTGATATGCCAGCGTAGCAATCTCTTGCCCAGTGACGCTGCTACTTCTTCCGCCAGCATGGTTTTGCCGGTGCCCGGCTCGCCTTTGATCAGCAGAGGGCGCTGCAGTGTAATCGCTGCATTCACAGCCATCTGCAGGTCTTCTGTGGCTACATACTGGTCAGTACCTTCAAATCTCATCCGAATTATCCTCCACGTTCTGAAGCGAGGAGTTTAGCAAATGAGGATGACGAGAGGCTAATAAATACGGGTAATCATGTAATTGTTGTTCGGAGCGTGTAAGTGGGATTGCTAAGATGTTCATTTTCTCGGCCACTGGCGGTAGTATTGATGATCAATCGGGCTACAAGCGCTGAACGGATGAGATATGGCGACTTCCACAGATGAGCTGCATACAAATACTGAGGCTTCATGCTACGCAGGTGAAGTGCCGCTGACGGTTGAAGAGCTGGATCAGATCCTCCAGCTACAGCAGATGATCTTTGCACGTGTTGCGCGCAACGAAGATTATCTGTCGATTATCAACAAGCTCTGCTCGTTGACTGAAAGCTTTCTAACCAATGCTGTCGCGTCTGTCATGTTGGTTGATAGTGAATCAGGACTGATGAGTGTGCTGGCGGCCCCGAGCGTACCCGATGCAGGTATAAATGCGCTGCAAGGCTTAAAACCTGGAAGAACCGGTGGCTCTTGTGGCAATGCCGTATTTGGAAATGAGCCGGTCTATGTTCGTGATACGTTTACCGATCCTCGCTGGACTGATCTACGCCATATCGCTTACGACTTTAATCTCTGTTCCTGCTGGTCGGTCCCTGTGCGTGATGAAGCGCAAGAGGCGATTGGCTCCTTTGCACTGTCCTCTTTTGAACATCGTACACCGTCTGCATTTCATAAACGTCTGCTTGATGTGGGGGCGTCGATCGTCAGTATTGTGCTGGCACGTCATGCTCAGGAGCAGCATCTGGCCGCGAGTCGCAAACGTATTGAGTTGATGGGAACCGTGCTCACTCAATCATCGGAAGGTGTGTTGGTGACAGATGCCCGAAATCGCATTGTCGAAACCAATCAGGCGTTTGAAGCAATCACCGGCTATTGTGGCGATGAGGTGAAAGGTCTTGACCCCAAATTGTTGTCTTCCGGTCGCCAGGGCGCAGCTTTTTACGAAGATATGTGGGCAGAACTGACGTTGCAGGGACAGTGGCACGGTGAAATTGTAAATCAGCGCAAAGATGGCTCTGAGCTGTCTCAGTGGATGAGTCTGAGTGTGATTCGGGATGCATTGGGTAACGTGCAGAACCATGTTGCCGTGTTTACCGATCTGACCGAATTAAAAGCAGGAAAGGCTAAGCTGGTCGATGCGTTGGAGCATGATCAGCTCACAGGTCTTCCTAATAAAGCTAAGCTGAGCATGTTGCTGGATGGCGATGATCATCCCCGCTCGCTGTTGTTGCTGAATGTGGATAACTTCAGTTATATCAACACCGGATACAGTCTGGCATTTGGTGATCGATTGCTTTGTGCGATTGCACAGCGGTTAGTCGAGGTAGAGCCGGGAGCTCGGATTTTTCGGGTAAATGCGGATGAATTTGCGATCTATTACGATCAGGTCGTTGATCTGAAAGCGGCAAACGTTCGGGTGCTGAAGCAGTTCTTCTCTCGTCAGATTAACGTTGATGATCTTGGCTTTAATATTACCTTTACGGCAGGCGGTGCCAGCGGTAGCGATAGTCTGTTTGGTAAAGCTGTGCAGTCGCTGCGCAAAGCGCGTGAGCAAGGGAAGAACCAGTTCCATCTTTATAATGCCGATACCGATGAACCGGATCAGGCAAAACGCGCTGAGCATATTTATTGGAACAGTATGCTGCACGATGCGCTGAGTGATGGTCGTATTGTCCCTTACTTTCAGGGTATTCGAGATAATCGCAGCGGTGACATTGTTAAATATGAAGCGCTGGTGCGTTTGCTGCATGATGATACGGTGCATAGCCCCTATGTCTTCCTTGAGGCGGCTCGTTTGTCAGGGTTGCTGCCGTTGATTACCCGTCGGGTGATTGATCGTGGTTTTGCTCAGATTACGGGCACAGATATTGAATTGTCGGTAAATATCACCGAAGAAGATCTGAATCAGCACTATCTGGAGCAGTATCTGGAGGGCAAACTGGATGAGTACCAAGTCAGTGCGTCGCAAGTGACATTGGAGATCCTGGAAGGGGTTAGCTCAACCGGTAAGAAAAATCATATCAAACAGTTACGGGCACTTAAGGCACGTGGATATCGACTGGCGATTGATGATTTTGGGACGGAATACTCTAACTTCGAACGTATTCTTGAGCTGAATGTGGATTTTGTAAAAATCGACGCGAAATACATTAAGAATATCGCTGACGATAAGGCCAGCTATGAGATTACCCGCGCTATTGTGTACTTCGCCAAGAACGCCGGTATCGCAACGATTGCCGAGTTTGTGCACAATCAGGCGGTACAGGACGTCGTGGATCAGCTGGGTATCGAATATTCGCAAGGCTATTTGTTTAGCGAGCCTGCCGCGTCGGTTTAAACCTCAATATCGATCAATGTGCCGATGCGTTCGCTATCGGCCTGCAATATCTTAGTGCCTGCCTCTGCTTCTGTTTTAGCCAGCTGCAACTCGACCAGTGATGACTCGATCGGCTTATTAGCAACGGGCGCAAAGGTATCGGAAGGTTGTTTGCTGTCGGTAGTTTCAACCGGAGTGTCGATGGGGGCGTGAGCTATATCGGTCGCGGCCTGATCCAGTCTCTGTTGAGACTGATTGATTGCTTGATAGGCCGACTGACTGGCTGGCTGAATATCCATGACTGCGTTTAGATCTCGTTGAATGTGGTGAGTAGAGTACTAAAAGTAGTCGCGGGATGGTGATACCGCAAATGCAGCATGCAATTGCAGGGTGATTAGTTGATGGGTGTCAGGCAGATAAAAGAAAACCCCGGGCAAGTCTCCCTGCGCGGGGTTTTCAGAAGCACTAAGTTGTCGTGAGACTTACTTAGCAGCTTCGTATGCAGCAGCAGCGGTCATGATTGCAGCGCGAGCAGCATCTGCATTATCCCAACCTTCAACTTTAACCCACTTGCCTTCTTCCAGACCTTTGTAGTTCTCGAAGAAATGCTTGATACGATCGATCTGCAGCTGAGGCAGGTCACCGATATCCTGAACATCTTTGTAAGCTTTGCTCAGTTTGTCGTGAGGAACAGCAACCAGCTTAGCGTCTTCGCCCGCTTCGTCAGTCATGTTCAGGATGCCGACAGGACGGCAGCGGATAACAGAACCAGGAATAACTGGGTAAGGAGTAATAACCAGTACGTCCAGTGCGTCGCCATCATCTGCCAGCGTGTTGTTGATGTAACCGTAGTTGGCTGGGTAGAACATAGGAGCAGCCATGAAACGGTCAACGAAGATCGCGTCTTCTTCTTTTTCGATCTCGTACTTAACCGGAGAGCTCTCTGCCGGGATTTCGATAACAACGTAGATATCGTTTGGCAGATCTTTGCCTGCAGGGATTTTCGCGAAGCTCATGCTTGTCTTCCTGTTAACGATTAAAAAATTCAGTGATGGCGGATTATACCCAGATCGTAAAGTAAGGATGAATACTACTTAACGCTGAGGATAACCCGCGAAAGGTACGATAAGCCCGGTTTAACTGTTGAGCTTGGCTGCCTGCGAATCTTCATTACCTGCATGGTATTCCAGCGCAGAAGTCACTTCATTGCGGGAACCCAGAGCGACCGATACACGCTGGTGAATATGACCAGGTTCGATATCCAGAATGTTTTCGTAGCAGGTGCTGGCTTTGCCGCTTGCCTGTTCAATCAGCAGGCCCATTGGATTGCCTTCGTACATCAGGCGCAGTTTACCCGGCTTGTTAGGGTCACGGTTGTCCCATGGGTAAGAGAAAATACCACCACGAGTCAGTACGCGGTGTACTTCTGCAACCATCGATGCAACCCAGCGCATGTTGTAGTTCTTGCCACGCGGACCTTCAGAACCCTGCAGCAGATCTTCAATGTAGCTCTGCATCTGCGGTTCCCAGAAACGCTGGTTGGACATGTTGATGGAGAACTCTTTTGTGTCCGCAGGGATAGTGACGTTCTCTTCGGTCAGCAGGAAGTCACCGGTATGAGCCAGTGTGAACATGTTCACGCCGGAACCGGTGGTCAGTGTCAGCACTGCGGATGGACCGTAGAGTACGTAACCGGACGCTACCTGTGCACGACCGGTTTGCAGATACGCTTTTTCGTCAGCGCCGGTCAGGCCTTTTGGCAGTTCCAGAATGGAGAAGATAGTACCCACAGAGACGTTAACGTCGATGTTGGAAGAGCCGTCCAGTGGATCAAAGATGATCAGGTAGCGGCCTTCTTCGTTGCCTGCAACGGGATGATCTTCCTCTTCAGATGCAATACCGGCAACCAACGGGTTATCCAGCATGACCTTTTTCAGTACGTCATTGGCAATAACGTCCAGCTTTTTCTGTGTCTCTCCCTGGACATTGGTGTTCTCGGTGGTACCCAGAACGCCTGCAAGTGCGCCTTCGCGCAGCTGAATAGCGATCTCTTTACAGGCAACCATCAGAGTATCGATCAGGTCAA
>JAGSHA010000413.1 GCA_023954795.1 Oceanospirillaceae bacterium
AACGGCGTACAAAGGTGCCAATGTCGCTGGGGAATTTGGTGCTGTAGTTTTCACCGCCACCCCACAGCAGGCGGTTATCACCCGACAACTTGAAGTAATTGATCACAAATTTAGAATCTGCCACTGCGACATCATCGCGATTGATTCGGCGACAGAGCGATTCGCTCAAGGGTTCGGTCGCCAGAATGAAGTTATTGATCGGCATGATCTTACCGGCGATACGTGGTTCCAGTTTGCCCAGATAGCCATTGCACGCCAGCATAATGTACTTGGCTTTCACTACGCCATGGGTGGTTTCCACCTGAGCATCGGATCCCGCCCGGTAGTCCTTCACACGGCTGTTTTCAAAGATCTGAACGCCCGCTTTTTCAGCCGCTGCCGCCAGACCTAACGCGTAATTCAGTGGATGCAGATGCGCGGCCTGGGTCCAGTATTCTCCGGCGTGATAGCACTCGGTGCCCAGCATATCGCTCACTTCGTCGCGCTCGATATAACGGATCGCATCGTAGCCCAGCACCTCTTGCTTGTAGGCTACGGTCTTTTTCATCTCATCACAGTGACCGGGTTTGGCCGCCACATGCAGTACACCCTGCTTAAGGTCACACTGGATGTTGTGTTTGTGGATCAGCTCTTTCACCAGATCAACCGATTCCAACGACATATCCCACAGCGCATCCGCTGCCTGTCGGCCCACTTTGGCGATCAGATCCTCGTGCCCCATATTGTGCCCCTGACACACCTGGCCACCGTTGCGACCCGACGCGCCCCAGCCCACCCGCTCTGCTTCAAGCAACGCAACGGAGTAGCCCTTTTCTGCCAGATGCAGTGCAGCGGACATCCCGGTAAAACCCGCACCAATCACACAGACATCGGCACTGATCTCACCTTTCAGCTCCGGGTAATCATTCTTATTGTTTGCTGAGTCTACATAGTAGGAAGACTCATACCCTTTTAAGCTCATAACTTCATCTCCAGCCAAGTTAAAGGCCTCGCAAATACAGGACTCTCTTCAAATCCAAGCTACAAAAACCTAAACACAGCCACACAACAAACCGAATAATACTTCTAATAAATATAGCCCGCAAGCAGCGTTTTATGATGAGTTTTTGAATTTTTGTGTTGATTCTGAGAATTCATTGAAATAACCTAAAAACCGAATGATAATTCGATTTACATTTCGCCACACAACAAAATAAGCCGAATCATTATTCGAATTAATATTATCGCCGTGCCGCGATACCCAGGTAACATCCTGCCGCTGAACAGATCAGCTAGAGTTAACGGTAGATGGGTAGGCCGCACTGAGCCGGACTAAGGAACCTACGACATCGCCCGCAGAGAACGTCTCGGACTGGTTCGCAGGTTCCCCAACAAAAGACACAAGAAATATAAAAAGGTGATTTATGGAAGCCGTTACCAGGTTTCTCAAAGAGAACGCCATCACAGAAGTTGAGTCGACATTCCCTGACATGACAGGCAATGCCCGAGGTAAGTTTTACCCAACCAACAAGTTCATCGACGAACAAGGCGGTAAAATTCCCGAAACCCTGCTGGTGCAGACGGTGAACGGTGAATGGGCCAACAACCACTACGACATCGTTGATCCCACCGACAAAGATATGGTGCTGGTACCTGATCCCGATACTCTGCGCAATGTCCCCTGGGCGGATGAACCAACCGCACAGGTGATCAACGACTGCTACACCCGTGACGGCAACTTACACCCGCTCGCCAGTCGCTCAGTTTTACGGCGCGTATTAGCGTTGTATGAAAAAGAGGGACTGTCTCCTGTCATCGCGCCGGAAGTCGAATTCTATCTGGTCCAAAAAAATCTCGACCCGGACTACGAGCTCAAACCCGCTACTGGTCGTTCCGGTCGCCGCGAAACCGCACGCCAGTCATACAGTATTGATGCGGTAAATGAGTTCAACCCGGTGATCGATACGCTCTACAACTACTGCGACGCGCAAGGTCTGGATGTCGATACGCTGATCCACGAATCCGGTGCCGCGCAGATGGAGATCAACTTCCTGCACGGCGATGCACTCAAGCTGGCCGATCAGGTCTTTGTCTTCAAACGCACCCTGCGTGAAACAGCGCTGAAACACGATATGTACGCAACCTTTATGGCGAAGCCGATGCAGCACGAACCCGGCAGCTCCATGCATATCCACCAGAGCCTGATCGACATAAAGACCGGCAAGAATATCTTTGCCGGTGAGAAAGAAGGCGAGTTTTCAGATGCGTTTTATCACTACATGGGCGGATTGCAGAAATTCACCCGGCACGCGATCTCTTTCTACGCCCCCAACGTGAACTCGTATCGCCGCTTTACACCCGAGATGTCTGCCCCGGTGAACTTTGAATGGGGCATCGACAACCGTACCGCCGGTTTACGCGCACCCGATGCACCACTCGTCGCCAGTCGTATCGAAAACCGCTTTGCAGGGGCCGATTGCAACCCATATCTGGCGATTGCCGCCAGCCTGGCCTGCGGTTATCTCGGCCTGAAAGCCCAATTGCAGCCGAGCCAACCCAATCAGGGTTTGGCAGCGGATGAAGGTGATCCGGTAGAGGTCGCCCGTTCGCTGGAGGAAGCCCTGCGCCTGCTGGAAGACTGCCCCGAGCTGCAGGAGATTCTGGGTGAAAAGTTTGTAGAAGCATACGTGGGTGTTAAACGTGCCGAGTTTGAAACCTTCCATCAGGTCATCAGCTCCTGGGAGCGTGAATTCCTGCTGATGACCGTTTAACCGTTTTAAGCCGTCACCGTCTTCAATCCAGCCGGGTGAATACGGTGACTGACTGAATTTTGAATACTTGAATCCGATGCGAGGCAAAAAATAATGAAAACAGCAACACCCTCTCGTTTGAAGAAAGCACTGGCCACTGCTGCAATCAGCTTGGCCGCACTAACACCAGTGACCCACGTACAGGCCGAGGAAGTGCTGAACTTCTATAACTGGTCCGACTATATTGCCGAAGAGACCATCGCCCGTTTTGAGAAAGAAACCGGCATCAAAGTGGTGTACGACGTATACGACAGTAACGAAACGCTGGAAGCCAAATTGCTGGCGGGCAACTCCGGTTACGATCTGGTCGTACCCAGCTCTCACTTTATGGCGCTGCAGATCAAAGCCGGTATTTTCCAGCCACTGGATAAAAGCAAACTGTCCAACCTGCCCCACCTCGATGCCTCTTTGATGAAAACGCTGCAAGCCAAAGATCCAAGCAACCAATACGGCGTACCCTATCTATGGGGCACCACCGGCATCGGCTACAACCCGAAACAGGTGGCCGAGGTGCTAGGCGAAGATGCTCCGGTGGATAGCTGGGAACTGGTATTCAATCCCAAATACATG
>JAGSHA010000353.1 GCA_023954795.1 Oceanospirillaceae bacterium
CTGACCGTTATGCGCCATACCGTGCAGCATTCTAGGCACCGCCGCCATGATGGAGTTTACGGTACTGCAGGTACCTGTGATCGCAACTGCGGCAATCAGCATAAAGGCAGATTCACCAAATACGGCAACAATCAGGTCTACATGTGGTAATTCAGAAGCAGCAAACTCTTCGAGCGACACATAGCTCAGTACCGCAAGCCCCAGCAGGATATAAACCCCCAGGGTGATAAACATGCCCAAGTACATCGAACGGGGCATATCCCGATTGGGATTCTTAGACTCTTCAACCAGTGGGCAGACATACTCAGCACCCACAAATCCCCAGATCGCTAACGCCACCAGAGAAAACACACCAATTCCCTCAAAGTGCCAGTCAGAAAAGAGGTTAAGTCCTTCTGGCTTAGGCTCAATGGCACCAAACATCCCGCTGACGCCCACCAGTACCAGGAAGATAACCATGGTGTATGCCAGCAGGTTTTGCACTTTGGCAAACAGATCGATACCCATCAGGTTAAGGACGGTAAATGCCCCTAGTATCACAAACGCTATAAGCATGGGTGAGAATGTATCTGGAAATACTTCACCCAGAATGGCATCTACCAGGAAAAGCTCGGCACTTAGCCCCAGCATCGGTACCACAACATATCCGGAAAACACGGCGACAATTGCCGGAAAATGACCGATTGCAGCCTCGGTGTAACTACTGATACCGCCTGCCTTTGGGATTAACAACGACAACTCAGAAAAGGTTGCGACGTAACAGAGTGTCAGGATAAATGCTGCGAAAATGGCCAGAAATGCGCCCCATCCAGCTATCCCCATTGTTTGTAGAATGGACATCAGTGCTCCCTGTCCGACCACAATACCCACTGCCGTCGCCAGCAAGGCAGTAAAGCCAAGCACTTTATGTGATGATGTACCGCTTCTCTTTGCCGCTGTACCAGCTTCAGCTGATACCGGGTCACAGTTTGATGTTGATGAACTCACAATACGTTCCTCTAATTATTTTTATCTTTAATACAGCGTCGCGAGCCTGGAAATTCTCACCCTCCAGACGACACGACCAAAAGCTATTGCCAGCTTCTCTTTAGCCTATACTTAGCCGTACGGTTAAAAATATCGGTCAGAGGAATGACATGCAGATAAATATAATGATCCGTTTATCGATACTCTGTAGCAGGTAGGTGAAACTGAATTTGATATCTATAAACGGTTCAGGAAAATCAATAAATCGTTTAAGTTAGTATTAGAAATTGTTAAGACTTTGGACTCAGGAAAAGATGGTTGCTAAAGAAAACAGGTCGGGCTTTCCAAATATGTTTCAGCGCGAAAGCCTGAAGTTGATCAACAACTTAATTAGTCTTTCCGGTTCTGCTTTTTATCTGGTAGGTACCGATATGAGGCATCGCGGCGTTGTAGCTCAGGACCTGGATCCGCTTGTAGAGAGAGATTACTACAAAAATTTTAGGGCATTAGATCCGTTGAATCCGGTGAAGTTTGAAAATACTGAAGACACGGTTGTTACTATTGATTCACAGATGTCCGAATTAAAGTTGTTGCAGACAATCTATTACCAGGACTTCATGAAGCCCAATAATCATCGCTATGTTGCGGATATGTTTTTTCGTTCCCATGGTCGTATCTGCGCGGTGTTAACCATGCTCAGGGATGAAAAAGGGGAGCCTTTTAGTAATGATGAACTAGGTACGCTACGTACAATTCAACCGTTCCTTGAGTACGCACTTAACGAAGTATATGAGCCAAAAAGGGCGAATCAACGAAAATCCTTTGAAACGACTTATAACCTAACCAGTCGGGAACTTGATGTACTGGAACATCTGATGTGCGGTAACTCAAACAAAGTCATTGCTAATGAACTTGGGCTTAGCCTTTCAACAGTAAAAACCCACCTGCAACATATGTTTAAAAAGACCCAGGCAGAATCAAGAAGCGAACTTGTATCACTTGCATTAGGTCAGATTTAATAACGCCTATAAAACTTTCCAAAGAAATGCCGTATATCTCCTTTCTTGTTTGCTCACCCTTATGACCGATACCGAATACGCCTGAAGCTCATTATTGTGGTTCTTACCTTACAGCATATTCCTGTTGCTTCCCCAAGACAGTAACGCTTCAGGATGGCACAAGCGGTTCGGTATGATTTTGATTTTCGAACAAATCCCGGACTCCACTTTTTCTGCTGTTAAGTACCTAACTATAAAAAATGGAGCATGTATGACCTCTACAAACCTGAACCAGAATCTTCTGCAGCGAAGAACGAAGCTTATCGGTAAGCATTCGCCCCTGTTTTATGACGAACCACTGCAACTGGTCAAAGGAGAAGATGTCTGGGTTTTCGACCAGAACGGCAAGCGTTATCTGGACGTATATAACAATGTACCCCATGTAGGTCACTGTCATCCCCATGTAGTTAAAGCACTTACCGATCAGGCAAGCACCCTCAATACACACACGCGCTATCTGCACGAGAACATCGTTAAATATGCAGAACGTTTGACTGCGACGTTTGATGACTCACTTGATATGGCCATGTTTACCTGCACGGGTAGCGAAGCGAACGAACTGGCCCTAAGGATCGCCCGGTACTCTACCGGTGGTACCGGTATTATCGTGTCTGACTTTGCCTATCACGGGAATACTGAAGCCGTCGCTGAGCTCGGCACTGCATTTATGGCTGAGGCCAAAGCTACCCGCCGCGTGCGCTCAATTCCGATTCCCGATAGTTATCGTGGTATCGAAGGCGTTCCTGCTGATCAACTGGCTGATGCGTACGCTGAGGAGGTTAGAAAAACCATTGCTGCTTTTGAAGCCGATGGTATCAAGGTAGCTGGCATCTTAGTCTGTCCCGATTTTGCCAATGAAGGCCTGCTCAACGTACCGCACGGGTTTATGGAAAAAGCGGTTGCTTTGGTTCGCGAAGCGGGTGGCCTGTTCATTGCTGATGAAGTACAGGCGGGGTTCGGGCGCAGCGGCAAACATATGTGGGCGCACCAGATGTACGATGTTGTACCTGACATCGTCACGATGGGTAAACCCATGGGCAATGGTCATCCGCTGGCGGGTATTGTCTCCCGTTCGGACCTGATCGATCCGTTTGCTGAAGCATCGATGTATTTCAATACGTTTGGCGGCAATCCGGTGTCGTGTGCTGTAGGCATGGCGGTACTCGATGTGCTTGAGCAGGAGCACTTGCTTGAGAATGCGATAACCACCGGTCAGTACCTGAGTGATCAACTTCGTAAGCTGCAAGACAAGTATTCATTAATAGGTGAGGTTCGCAGCTTAGGTATGTTTTTTGGTGTTGAGCTGGTGAGCGATCGAGACAGCAAAACACCCGCACCCGATGCAGCACGCAAAATCATTAACCTGATGAAGCAGAAAGGCGTGCTGATCAGTACGATTGGTAAGCATAACTGCATTCTGAAGCTTCGCCCGCCCATGCCGTTTCAGCCGGAACATGCTGACATCCTGATCTCTACTCTCGATGAAGTATTTGCCACGGTTAACCAGGAGTACTCAGCATGAATAATTTTGAGCACTTGCCTATGGATATCCAGATCGAGCGCATTACGGAACTCGCCTATGAAGCCCTGAAACAGTGGGACATTTCACCGGAAAGTATTGAGCTGATTAAATACCGTGAAAATGCTGTTTTTAAGGTACTGACCCAGGATGGAAATCAGTTCGCCCTTCGCCTGCACCGACCGGGATACCATGATGATGTTGAATTACGTTCAGAGTTACAGTGGATCAGCGCGCTGGAAAACAGCGGTGTAGATGTGCCTTCGGTTATCCCAGCCGCAAACGGGCAGCTGCTTATCAATACAGAGGTCTCGTCTGTACCTCAAGCCCGCCAGGCTGATCTTTTCGCATGGGTCAATGGAGATCAGTTAGGATCGCTCGAAGAA
>JAGSHA010000045.1 GCA_023954795.1 Oceanospirillaceae bacterium
GCTTTATAACGATTCCGTTAAGCTGCAGCTGAAAGAAGAGCTGAACAGCCCTAACATCATGGCAGTGCCACGCGTAACCAAAATCACCCTGAACATGGGTGTTGGTGAAGCGCTGGGCGATAAAAAGCTGCTGGACAAGGCAGTGGCTGAAATGACTGCTATCGCTGGTCAGAAGCCTGTTGTTACTCTGGCTCGCAAATCTATCGCAGGCTTCAAAGTTCGTGAAGGCTGGCCGATTGGTTACAAAGTTACCCTGCGCGGTGAGCGTATGTGGGAATTCCTGGATCGCCTGGTAGATATCTCTATCCCACGTATCCGTGACTTCCGTGGCCTGAATCCGAAATCTTTCGACGGTCGTGGTAACTACAGCATGGGTGTTAAAGAGCAGATTATCTTCCCTGAGATCGAATACGACAAGGTAGATAAGCTGCGTGGTATGGATATTACCATTACCACTACCGCTCGTGACAATGATGAGGGTCGCGCCTTGCTGGCTGCCCTAGGCTTCCCATTTAAGAAGTGATAGGGGTATATCATGGCTAAAGAATCTATGAAGGCACGCGAAGCTAAGCGTGCAAAAACAGTTGCTCAGTTCGCTGAAAAGCGTGCTGCACTGAAAGCAATCATCCTGAGCGCTACTGCATCTGAAGATGAGCGTTGGGAAGCACAAGTTGCGCTGCAGAAATTGCCGCGTGATGCGAGCCCTTCTCGTCAGCAGCGCCGCTGTCAGGTTACAGGTCGTCCACATGCGGTTTACCGCAAGTTTGGCCTGTGCCGCAACCAGTTGCGTGAAGCCGCTATGCGCGGTGACGTGCCGGGTCTGAAAAAGGCTAGCTGGTAATCAGCTAGTTTCATGGTAAGCGCGACGGACAGGGCCTGAAAGGGCTACCGCGTCGCGCTGCACAACGAGGAAGTAAAAAGCATGAGCATGCAAGATACACTCGCGGATATGTTCACTCGTATCCGTAACGGTCACATGGCTGAAAAGCAGGCCGTATCCATGCCGTCTTCCAAAATGAAGGTTTCCGTAGCTAAGGTGCTGCAGGACGAAGGTTATATCGCTGACTTCTCTGTAGAAGAAGGTGTTAAACCTGTTCTGACCTTGGAACTGAAATACTTCGAAGGTAAGGCGGTTATCGAAGAGATCAAACGCGTAAGCCGTCCTGGTCTACGTATCTATAAAGGCGCGACTGAGCTGCCTAAGGTACGTGGCGGACTGGGCGTAGCAATCGTCTCTACGAGTAAAGGTGTCATGACTGATCGCGCAGCACGTTCTGCAGGCGTCGGTGGCGAAGTAATCTGCACGGTATTCTAAGAGGATTTCCAATGTCTCGTATTGCGAAAAACCCGATTGCTGTACCGGCAGGTGTTGAGCTGAAAATCGACGGCCAGACAGTCAATGTAAAAGGTAAAAATGGTCAGCTGAACATTGATGTTCATGCGACTGTAGAGATTCAGCAGGGCGAACAAGGTCTGACGTTTGCGGGCCGTGATGGCTCCAAGCAGTCTACTGCTCTGGCTGGTACTAGCCGCGCGTTGGTCAACAACATGGTTGTTGGCGTCAACGAAGGCTTCAAGAAAACTCTGCTGCTGCAGGGTGTTGGTTACCGTGCAGCTGTAAGTGGTAACACCTTGAACCTGACGCTGGGCTTCTCTCACCCGATCGATTATGAACTGCCTGAAGGTATCAAGGCTGAAGTACAGGGTCAGACAACTGTTGTTATCAGTGGTATTGATAAGCAGACTGTCGGCCAGGTAGCAGCTGAGGTGCGTGGCTTCCGTCCACCGGAACCTTATAAAGGTAAAGGTGTTCGCTACGCTGATGAATATGTTCGCCGTAAAGAAGCGAAGAAAAAATAAGTAGGGCAGAATCATGAACGCTAAGAAACAAGCTCGTGTTCGTCGTGCGCGCCGTTCTCGCCTGAAAATGCGTGAGCTGGGTGCTGCGCGTTTGTGCGTAAACCGCACACCGCGTCACATCTACGCGCAGGTTATTACTGCTGATGGTGCTACCGTTGTTGCGGCTGCGTCCACAGTAGAAAAAGAACTGCGTGAATCCACTACCGGTAACGTCTCAGCTGCTGAAAAAGTAGGTGAGCTGATCGCATCTCGTGCGAAAGAAGCCGGTGTTACTAAAGTTGCTTTTGACCGCTCTGGTTTTAAATACCATGGCCGTGTTAAGGCACTCGCTGACGCAGCCCGTGAAGGCGGCCTGGAATTCTAAAGGGGTCGAAAATGGCAAATCACGAACAGAAAGACGGTGACCTGCAGGAAAAACTGGTTCAGGTTAACCGTGTCGCTAAAGTGGTTAAGGGTGGTCGTATCTTCGGTTTCACCGCTCTGACTGTAGTTGGCGATGGTAACGGCCGTGTAGGTTTCGGTCGTGGTAAAGCACGTGAAGTACCTGTTGCTATTCAGAAAGCAATGGATCAGGCACGTCGCAACATGGTTCAGGTTGACCTGAACGGTGACACTCTGCAATACCCTGTGAAAGCACGTCACGGTGCTTCCAAGGTATACATGCAGCCTGCTTCCCAGGGTACTGGTGTAATTGCAGGTGGTGCAATGCGTTCCGTACTGGAACTGGCAGGTGTACATAACGTACTGGCGAAGTGCTACGGCTCTACTAATCCGGTTAACGTTGTTCGCGCGACCATCAAAGGTCTGGCAGCAATGAATTCTCCGGAAGATGTAGCTGCTAAACGTGGCAAGTCTGTAGACGATATCCTGGGGTAATCGATAATGGCTAGCACTGTAAAAGTTACACTGGTTCGTAGCCCTATCGGTATCCTGCCTAAGCACAAATTGTGCCTGAAGGGTCTGGGTCTGCGCCGTATTGGCCACACAGTTGAAGTAGAAGATACTCCATCTGTCCGTGGCATGATCAACAAAGTCAACTACATGCTGAATGTAGAAGGCGAGTAAGGGGAGTTCGTCACATGCGTCTGAACACTCTGAGCCCTGCTGAAGGCTCCAAGCACGCACCGAAACGCGTCGGTCGTGGTATTGGTTCCGGTCTGGGTAAGACTTGTGGCCGTGGTCACAAAGGTCAGAAATCCCGCTCCGGCGGTTCCGTAAGACCTGGTTTTGAAGGCGGTCAGATGCCTTTGCAGCGTCGTCTGCCAAAATTTGGTTTTACTTCCCGTAAAGCACGTTACGTAGCAGAAATTCGTCTGAACGAATTGGCTGGCGTAAATGCTGACGTTATTGATCTGGCTGCTCTGAAAGAAGCAGACATCATTAAGCAAGAGATCAAAGTTGCTAAAGTGATTCTGTCCGGCGAGATCAACAAAGCTGTCACCATTAAAGGTCTTAAAGCGACCAAAGGTGCACAGGCTGCAATCGAAGCTGCGGGCGGCAAAGTCGAGGCGTAAATGGCTAAGCAAGGACCAGTACCAGCAGGCAACCAGAGCGGACTCGGCGAGTTAAAATCTCGTTTGTTGTTCGTGATTTTGGCGATTGTTGTATACCGTATCGGTGCTCATATACCGGTACCGGGCATCAACCCTGATCGTCTTGCTGCGTTGTTTGATCAGAATCAGGGAACAATCCTGAGTCTCTTTAATATGTTCTCCGGTGGTGCGTTGGAACGAATGAGTATCCTCGCGCTGGGCATCATGCCTTACATCTCTGCATCGATTATCATGCAGCTGATGACGGTGGTGAGTCCGACACTGGAACAACTTAAGAAAGAAGGCGAATCAGGCCGTCGCAAGATTAACCAGTACACCCGTTACGGGACTGTTATTCTGGCGACTGTTCAGTCTTTCGGTATGGCCGTTGGCCTTGCTAATCAGGGCGTTGCATTTAGCGCGGATGCCAGCTTCTACTTTGTAGCGGTTGTGACATTGGTGTCGGGTGCTGTCTTCTTGATGTGGCTGGGTGAGCAGGTAACCGAAAGAGGTATCGGTAACGGTATCTCCATTTTGATCTTTGCCGGTATTGTGGCTGGGTTGCCTGGTGCAATCGGTCAGTCCTTTGAATCAGCACGTCAGGGTGACTTGAATATTCTGGCGTTGCTGGCCATCGCTGTACTGGCGGTCGCTACTGTTGGTTTTGTAGTGTTTATGGAGCGCGGTCAACGCCGTATCACCATAAACTACGCAAAACGCCAGCAGGGGCGTCGCGTGTATGCGGCTCAATCCAGTCATTTGCCTTTGAAGGTGAATATGGCTGGGGTGATTCCGCCGATCTTTGCATCTAGCATTTTGCTGTTCCCTGCCTCTATCGGCCAATGGTTTGGTCAGTCGGAAGGTATGGAATGGTTACAGGATGTTGCGCTGGCGCTGGGACCAGGTCAGCCGTTGTATATCCTGTTATTTGCGATTGCGATCATTTTCTTCTGCTATTTCTATACGGCGATTGTTTTCAATCCTCGTGACGTAGCAGATAACCTGAAAAAATCAGGTGCCTTTATTCCGGGGATTCGTCCTGGGGAACAGTCAGCGCGTTATATTGATACCGTGCTGAGCCGACTGACTTTGTTCGGAGCCTTGTACATCACTGCTGTGTCACTTATGCCACAGGCTTTGGTAGTTGCATGGAACATCCCGTTCTATTTCGGTGGTACGTCCCTGCTGATCGTTGTTGTCGTCGTGATGGACTTCATGGCGCAGGTGCAGTCGCACCTCATGTCGCATCAGTACGAGTCTCTGATGAAGAAATCTAATCTCAAAGGTGGCGGCGCAGGAATGATGCGCTAAGCACGCCAAAGGAGTAGATCATGAAAGTACGTGCGTCTGTTAAGAAGATCTGCCGTAATTGCAAAATCGTTCGTCGTAACGGTTCTGTGCGTGTGATCTGTAAAGTAGAGCCGCGTCACAAGCAGCGTCAGGGTTAATTTACCCTGATAATTGAAGTGTAGGGCGTGCATCCTTGATTTAATTTTGATCAGGGTGTATTATTGCGCGCCTTCCACGAACTAACGAGTTTTCGGTTCCTAGCCTCAACGTATAAAACAGAAGGCGAAAGAACCCCAATTGGAGTAAATAGAATGGCCCGTATAGCTGGAGTCAATATCCCTGACAATAAGCATGCGGTAATTTCTTTGACTTACATTTACGGGATTGGCCGTACTACGGCGCAGAGCATCTGCGACGCTTGTGGCATTGCTACAAGTACTAAGATCGCTGACCTGACTGATGAGCAGCTGGATAATGTTCGTGGTGAAATTTCCAAGCTGACTGTCGAAGGCGACCTGCGTCGTGAAGTTTCCATGAACATCAAGCGTCTAATGGACCTTGGCTGTTTTCGTGGTCTTCGTCACCGCCGTAATCTCCCGGTACGTGGGCAGCGTAGCAAAACCAATGCACGCACTCGTAAAGGCCCACGTAAGCCGATCCGTAAGTAAGTGGTAAGCGATAGGAATTCCCAATATGGCTAAGCCAGGTAATCGCACACGCAAAAAGGTTAAAAAGCAGGTAGCTGACGGGTTCGCCCACATTCACGCCTCTTTTAACAACACGATCATTACTATTACTGATCGTCAGGGCAACGCTCTGTCATGGGCAACTGCAGGTGGCTCCGGCTTCCGTGGTTCCCGCAAGAGCACCCCGTTCGCCGCTCAGGTAGCTGCTGAGCGTGCTGGTCAGGCCGCACTTGAGTATGGCCTGAAAAACCTCGACGTATTTGTTAAGGGACCTGGTCCCGGTCGCGAATCTGCAGTACGTGCATTGAATGCATGTGGCTACAAGATCGCTAACATCACCGACGTGACGCCAATCCCTCACAATGGTTGCCGTCCGCCGAAGAAACGTCGCGTTTAATCTGGAGACAGTAAAAAAATGGCTCGTTATTTAGGACCAAAGTGCAAGCTGTCTCGCCGTGAAGGTACGGACCTGTTCTTGAAGAGCGGTGTTCGTACACTGGATAGCAAGTGTAAAGCTGAAGCTGCTCCAGGTATGCACGGTGCGCGTCGTGGTCGTCTTTCCGACTATGGCCTGCAGCTGCGCGAAAAACAAAAAGTACGTCGTATGTACGGCGTGCTGGAACGTCAGTTCCGTGGGTATTATAAAGAAGCGGCTCGTCGCAAAGGTGCAACTGGTGAAAACCTGCTGCAGCTTCTGGAAGGCCGCTTGGACAACGTTGTATACCGTATGGGTTTTGGTGCGACTCGCGCTGAAGCACGTCAGGTAGTATCACACCGTTCTATCACTGTTAACGGTCAGGTAGTCAATGTGGCTTCCTACCAGGTACAGGCAGGCGATGTGGTAGCAGTTCGTGAAAAAGCTAAGACTCAGCTGCGCATCAAAGCGGCGCTGGATCTGGCTGCTCAGCGTGCAACAGTTGAGTGGGTAGAAGTTGATTCTGCGAAGATGGAAGGTACTTTTAAAGCCGCTCCTGAACGTAGTGATCTGTCTGCTGACATCAACGAGCACCTGATCGTCGAGTTGTACTCCAAGTAATTGTTGAACTCTTTATTGGTGGAACTATGCAGCGTTCGGTAAACGAGTTTCTAAGCCCTCGTCATATTGACGTACAGGAAATTAGCAAAACTCGCGCTAAAGTGACTCTTGAGCCACTAGAGCGTGGGTTTGGCCACACGCTGGGCAATGCATTACGCCGAATTCTTCTATCTTCTATGCCGGGTTGTGCCGTATCAGAAGTGGAAATTGAAGGTGTACTGCATGAGTACAGCACTGTAGAAGGGGTCCAGGAGGATGTAATTGAAATCCTGCTGAACCTGAAAGGTGTTGCGATCTTGTTGCACAGCAACGATGACGTGACCCTGACACTGAGCAAAAGCGAAGCGGGTCCTGTTACGGCAGGCGATATCCAGTTAAATCAGGATGTTGAGATCGCTAACCCGGATCACGTAATTGCTCACCTTAATGAAGGAGCGAGCCTCAACATGCAGCTGCGTGTTGAGCGTGGTCGTGGCTATGTGCCAGCCGATGCTCGTACTTCTGAGGAAGATGAAACTCGCGCCATTGGTCGCTTGCAGTTGGATGCTACTTACAGCCCGGTACGTCGTGTTTCTTACGTGGTAGAAAGTGCCCGTGTAGAACAGCGTACCGATCTGGACAAACTGGTAATCGATATTGAGTCTAACGGCACAATCGATCCAGAAGAGTGCATCCGTCGCGCAGCGACAATCCTTCAGCAGCAGCTAGCTGTATTTGTTGATCTGGAGGATGGAGCTGATCAGGCTAAGGAAGAACCGGAAGAACCAGAGATCGATCCGATCCTGTTGCGTCCGGTAGACGACTTGGAACTGACTGTACGTTCTGCTAACTGCCTCAAGGCAGAGCAGATCTACTACATCGGTGACCTGATTCAGCGTACCGAGGTTGAGCTGCTGAAGACCCCGAACTTGGGTAAGAAGTCGCTGACTGAGATCAAGGACGTGCTGGCCTCTAAAGGTCTGTCCCTTGGTATGCGTCTAGAGAACTGGCCTCCGGCTAGTTTGAAAAATGACGACAAAGTCGCGTCTTGATACAGCGATTCGAACTGACTAGTTTGGTAAGGATTTAATCATGCGTCATCGTAAAACTGGTCGTAAATTCAGCCGTACCAGTGCGCACCGCAAAGCGATGTTCAAAAACATGGCAGTGTCCCTGTTTGAGCATGAGTTGATTAGAACAACTCTGCCTAAAGCTAAGGAACTGCGTCGCTATGCCGAGCCACTGATTACACTGGCTAAAAACGACACCGTAGCAAACCGCCGTCTGGCATTTGCACGTACCAACAACAAAGTAGCTGTTGGTAAACTGTTCAACGATCTGGGCCCGCGTTACGCGCAGCGTCCAGGTGGCTACATTCGTATTCTGAAATGTGGCTTCCGCCCTGGCGACAATGCGCCAATGGCTTACGTTGAACTGGTAGACCGTCCGGTAGCAACTGAAGCAGTCGAAGAGACTTCTGAAGATTAATTGCTAATACCGTCAAAAAACCCGGCTTTATGCCGGGTTTTTTATTGCCTGAAATTTGTGGTTGATGAGGCTCTGCCTTGCTAACGCATGAAGGATGAAGTCAAAATTCAGGCATAAAAAAGGAGAGCATTGCTCTCCTTTGGTGTTTTAGAAATCGATTACCCGAGCATAGGCTTCAGGAAACGACCGGTATGAGAGTGCGCACATTCGGCCACCTCTTCGGGTGTGCCTGTTGCGATAATCTCGCCCCCGTTGATGCCCCCTTCCGGTCCCAGATCTACAATCCAGTCAGCGGTTTTGATGACATCGAGGTTATGCTCGATAACCACAATGGTATTGCCGTGGTCACGCAGGCGATTGAGGACGGTCAGCAGTTGCTGAATATCGTAGAAGTGCAAGCCAGTGGTGGGCTCGTCGAGAATATACAGAGTCTTACCGGTGTCTCTCTTCGACAGCTCTTTTGCCAGCTTCACGCGCTGAGCTTCACCACCGGACAAGGTGGTTGCGGCCTGACCGAGTCGGATATAACTCAAACCCACATCCATCAGTGTTTGTAAGCGGCGTGCAAGCGCCGGGATCGCATCGAAAAACTCGCGTCCGTCCTCGATCGTCATCTGCAGGACTTCGTCGATGCTCTTGCCCTTGTATTTAATTTCCAGTGTCTCACGGTTATAGCGTTTGCCTTTGCAGACGTCACAGGGTACATAGACATCCGGCAAGAAGTGCATCTCTACCTTGATGACACCATCACCCTGACAGGCTTCACAGCGTCCTCCTTTGACGTTAAAGCTGAACCGGCCAGGTTTGTAGCCTCGGGAGCGGGCTTCCTGTGTGCCGGCAAAGAGTTCACGCACCGGCGTGAATATACCGGTGTAGGTTGCCGGGTTGGAGCGGGGTGTACGTCCAATAGGGCTCTGATCAATATCGATCACTTTATCGAAATGTTTCAGTCCCTCAACGCTGTCATGCGCTGAGGCATCCAGTGTCGTCGCGTGATTGAGTTCGGTGGCGGCAATCGGATACAGCGTGGTGTTGATCAGGGTTGATTTTCCGGAACCCGAGACGCCCGTGATACAGGTGAAGAGCCCAACCGGAACCTCAAGTGTGACGTTTTTCAGATTGTTACCGGTGGCACCGATGAGCGTGAGCATTTTTTCTGTATCAACGGGGTTGCGTTGGCTCGGCACTTCGATTTTGCGCGCGCCCGACAGATACTGTCCGGTGAGAGAGTGCTCGCACTCCATGACATCCTGCGCTTTGCCGTGTGCAACAATTTCGCCGCCGTGTACGCCTGCGCCGGGACCGATGTCGACCAGATAATCGGCCATTCTGATAGCGTCTTCATCGTGTTCAACCACAATGACGGTATTACCGAGGTCGCGCAGATGTTCCAGCGTCCCAAGAAGGCGTTCATTGTCACGTTGGTGAAGACCAATCGAAGGTTCATCGAGGATATACATGACACCGACAAGCCCCGCGCCAATCTGGCTGGCTAGACGGATACGCTGAGCTTCGCCGCCGGAGAGTGTTTCAGCGTTACGTTCCAGTGACAGGTAATCCAGACCCACATTGACCAGAAAGCTGAGGCGTTGGCGGATCTCCTTGAGGATTTTGTCAGCGATTTCGCCTTGTTTACCTTCCAGTTTTAGCTGTTCGAAATACTGGTAGCAGTTACCGATAGGGAGCTTGACGATATTTGGCAGGGTTTCCCCATCAATAAATACGTGACGCGCATCACGGCGAAGACGGCTGCCTTCACAGGAAGGGCATGGCTGGATGTTGAGGTATTTTGAAAGGTCTTCGCGGACCATTTCTGATTCTGTCTCGCGATAACGACGGTCGAGATTGTTCAGCACACCTTCAAACGGGTGTGACTTGCTGATCATGTCGCCACGGTCATTCAGATATCGGAACGGCACGCTTTCCTTGGCACTGCCCTGGAGGATGATCTGCTGGTGTTTCTTGGAGAGATCACAGAATGCAGTATCCAGATCGAAACCGAAGTGTTCCGCCACGGCCTTAAGCTGCTGGAAATAATACAGGCTTCGACGGTCCCAACCGCGGATGGCACCTTCTGACAGGGTCAGGCTGTTATCGTGAACGACCTTGTTCGGATCAAAAAACTGTTTAACACCCAGGCCGTCACACGAAGAACAAGCACCGTGTGGGTTGTTGAACGAGAACATGCGGGGTTCCAGTTCCTGGATGCTGTGACCACAGTGTGGGCAGGCGAAGCGGGCAGAAAAGATCAGATCGTCTGCATCGCCATCCATCCAGGCAACCTTCGCGATACCGTCCGTCAGGTTGAGTGCGGTCTCAAAGGACTCGGCCAAACGTATCTGAAGATCGTCGCGTACCTTGAAGCGGTCGACGACGGCTTCAATGTTGTGCTTTTTGTTCTTATCCAGTTCAGGTGCACTGTCCAGGTCGACGACGATGCCGTTGATCCGGGCACGAACAAAGCCGCTGGTACGCAGTTCACTCAAGGTATGTAAATGCTCACCTTTACGACCTTGCACAACCGGTGCGAGCAGCATCAGTTTGCTGCCCTCAGGCAGCTCCAGCACCTGATCAACCATCTGGCTGACGGTTTGTGCGGCGAGCGGCAGATCGTGATCCGGGCAGCGGGGCTCGCCGGCTCGGGCGAATAACAGACGTAGGTAATCGTAGATCTCTGTGATGGTGCCGACGGTTGAGCGTGGGTTGTGCGATGTGGACTTTTGCTCAATGGAAATAGCAGGGGAAAGACCTTCGATATGGTCCACGTCCGGCTTTTCAATCATCGACAGGAATTGGCGGGCATAGGTGGAAAGCGATTCCACATAACGACGCTGACCTTCGGCATAGAGCGTATCAAACGCCAGCGATGACTTACCCGAACCGGACAGGCCGGTAATGACAATCAACTGATCGCGAGGGATCTCCAGATCGATGTTCTTGAGGTTGTGGGTACGTGCACCGCGAACCAGTATCTTGTCCATGTTCTCTCCGCAAGGAACAAACAAAAGAGCAAATTATAAAGACTTAACGGCGGGTAATAAATGTACGTTGTGTTGTGATGGTCATAAGGGGGGATATTGGATGAAAAATTTATGAGTAAATCCCCCGTGCCTTCATCTCATGCTGTGGTATTCTACACCCATAGTGAACACCCCTTTTCAGGGTGGTCAGGGACGACGTTAAGCAACGAATTTTAACTGGAGATTTTCATGGCTCGTGGCGTTAACAAAGTAATTCTTGTGGGTAATCTGGGTGGCGATCCTGAGGTTCGTTACATGCCCTCTGGCGGTGCGGTAACTAACGTTACTATTGCGACCAGCGAGAGCTGGAAAGACAAGCAGAGCGGTCAGCAGCAGGAACGTACTGAGTGGCACCGTGTAGTCTTCTTCAATCGTTTGGCTGAGATCGCAGGCGAGTATCTGCGTAAAGGTTCTCAGATCTACATTGAAGGTTCTCTGCGTACACGTAAGTGGCAGGACAACAACGGTCAGGATAAATACACGACAGAGATCGTTGCCAGCGAAATGCAGATGCTGGGTGGCCGTGGTGGTGACGGCGGTGGTTTCCAGCAGCAGGGTCAGGGCGGTGGTGGCTATCAACAGCAGCAACCACAGCAGTCTCAGCAGCAGGGTTACCAGCAGCAGGCGCCACAGCAGAACTACCAGCAACAGCAGCCGCAGCAGAATTATCAGCAGCAGACTCCGCAGCAAGCCGCTCCCCAGTCCCAGGCAGCGCCTCAGCAGCCAGCACAGGGCTTTGACGATTTCGACGACGATATCCCGTTCTAAGTCGCCGTTTGTTACGATTTAAAGAGGCTCCGCATCGCGGGGCCTTTTTTGTATGTGTGTATCTGTAAACGCATCGGGTTGGAGCGGCTCTGTGCCTTATTATCCAGCGAATTCACGCCTGTGTGAAAAGGAGAACGTCACTACGGCGTCCTGTAAGGGGTTATTTGGGCAGGACGCTGTCCACCGACACTACTTCACCACACCGGTCCGGCGTATACCCGGGCAGCTGCATCACAGCCTGCTGGAACGACGGACTGCGAATGTGCTGAAGCAGGCGCTCCATGGCGGCTTGCTCCAGATTACGATGGTGGCAAACCAGCAGATAGTACTCGTCTTCCAGCGGAATAAAGCCTAAGCCAAATTGCCGTGCGGCGGCTTCCACTCCCATGCCAGCGTCGGCCATTCCTGATGCGACGTAGGCCGCCACAGCGGAATGAGTGAACTCCTCATTTTCAAACCCTTTGATCTGGTGGCTATCAACTCCCTGTTGATGCAGCATTTCGTCCAGCAGGACGCGCGTGCCGGAGTCTTTCTGGCGATTGATAAAGCGCACTTCCGGTTTGATTAGATCCTGCAGCCCATGGATTTCATGGGGGTTATCCGCCTTGACGATCAGCCCTTGGCGACGGGTAATAAAGCGGATCACCTTATGTACACGCGGTTTCAGGTACCGGCCGTAACTCTCGATGAGCTGTGGGCTGATCACACTGGTGGGTAGATGGAACCCAGCGACTTCACAGTTGCCCCGGCTAAGCGATGCCAGGGCTTCCTCAGCACTTTTGTATTGCAGATCCAGCTGGATGCCGTCGGCATAATCCGGTAATAACGCCACCGCGTAACCGTGGCTGGCATGCACCCGTAAGAGCGGGCTGACACCTTCCAGTGCCCGGTGTATCTCCATATTCAGATCCGATGTCAGGCTTTCCAGTTGCGGCTCCAGACGGGCGACCACGCGTTGCTCAGCCCAGATCAGTTTCTCACCCAGCGCGGTCAGGTGGGCACCCCGGCCCTTTTGTAATTCAACCAACGGGACACCAAAAAATGCCGCCCAGGTGTTGAGCAGGTTCCAGCCGTGACGGTAGGAGATGCCCGCTTTTTTAGTTGCCGCAGTGAGTTTGCCTTCTTCGTGAATCGCCCGTAGCAGGGAAAATAACTGGGGATTCAACTGGTTACCGCTGCTATCACGGAAAGACCAAGTGGGTACAACTTGTATTCTCTTCATATGAACAACATTTCATATTTTTAATTATTAGCGTCAATGCTACTTTAAAATCATAAAACAGACATTATCACGTCTAGATAATGATCAAATATGTATTTTAGTGCATATATAAAAACAAGAGCCGAGTACTACATCACATGACTACAATCGCTTTCGATGAGCAGCGCGAGCAACGTGTGGCAGGCATTATTGAAGGGCTTAAAAACAAGCCCGGTGCGCTTTTGCCAATTCTCCACGGTATTCAGGACAGTGAGGGTTACGTTCCTGAAAGCTCGGTCCTTATGATCGCCGCAGAACTTAACCTGTCACGGGCTGAAGTACACGGCGTCATCAGTTTCTATCACCACTTCCGTACCACGCCACCGGGTCGTCATATCGTCCAGATCTGTGCAGCAGAAGCTTGTCAGGCACGCGGTGCCCGTCAACTAGAGGCTTACGCGCAGGAACGTCTGGGCGTGGCGTATCACCAGACCACGGCGGACCGCGAGATCACGCTGGAGAAGGTGTTCTGTCTGGGCAACTGCGCGTGTGGTCCGTCCGTGCGAGTAGATGATGAGATCCTTGCACGTGTCAGTCATGAGCGTTTTGATCAACTGGTGGACGAACTCACCACCCAGTCCGTGGAGGTGAAGTGATGACCGGGACGAACATTAAAGTATTTATTCCGCGGGACACCACGTCGTTGGCATTAGGTGCCGAGAAGCTGGCGGTTGAATTTACTGCCGCCGCCGCTCAGTGTGGTGAAACGGTCGATGTTGTTCGCAACGGCTCGCGTGGTTTGTTCTGGCTTGAGCCGATGGTTGAGGTGGAAACACCCGCGGGGCGCGTCGCGTACGGTCCGGTGACTTGTGCGGATATCGACAGTTTGCTGGAACAGGGCATGCTTAAGGGCGAGCAGACACATCCTTTGAGCCTGGGTCTGACCGAAGAAATTTCTTATCTGAAAAAACA
>JAGSHA010000220.1 GCA_023954795.1 Oceanospirillaceae bacterium
GAAGCCAGCTAATATAGGCGGGACCATCAGTCAGGACATTTGTTGCTATCCAGCCCTGATCAACCAATTGTGGGATAAGCATGGTATAGAGCCAAATAAACACACCCGCGCTCAAACCGAGCAAGGCTCCCACTCTGTTCCCCCGTGGCCAGTAGAGGGCTCCTAACGTAGCCGGTGCCAGCTGAATCAGCCCGACAAACGACAAGCTACCGAGCGAAATCAGCATCTGGGATTCACCGACAATCAATGTGAAGCTATAGCTGACCACCATAATCAGTGCCACGATCCCCCACCGACACTGCAGCAGGTACCGTCGCATGCCTTTCAAGGCTTGGCTGCTCTCAAGCAGCGGTAAAAGCAGATGATTACTGACCATTGTGGATAACGTCATCGTACTGACCATCACCATGGCCGTCGCTGCGGAGAAGCCTCCCATAAACACAAGCAACGCCAACCAGTCATTCCCGACCTCCTGTGGAATCAACAGCACAAAACTATCAGCCTGAGAGCGGGGTAAATCCAGAACAATCCCTGCGGCTGCAAGCGGCAAAACAAAAAGTTTAATCAGGATGAGATACAGCGGCAGCAAGCAGATCAACCACATCAGATGACGTTCACTGGCATTCTCAACAACGCCGATGTGAAATTGTCTGGGCAACAGATAGATCACCACAAAACCCAATACAAAGTTGGTACTCCACTGTAGTACCGGTGCTTCAGCGTTAAAGCTTAGCAATCGCTGACGATCAGCATCTGCTAGCTGGCTAAACAGATGACCAACACCATCGTGCAAAATAAAGGTAACAAACACCCCCACGACAATAAGCGCCAACAGTTTGACCACACATTCCAATGCCAGTGCGGCCATCATCCCCTGATGCCGCTCTGTCGGATCCAGACGACGTACTCCAAACATCACGGTAAATAACGTCATCAGCACGACCACTAACACCCCACTCCAGTCCCCATCAGTATCGACCTGCGGTCCAACGGTGAGCAGTGCAAAAGTGGCTACGACGGCTTTAAGCTGCAAAGCAATGTAGGGAATCACGCCAAATAACAGTACCAACGTGACCCCTGTTGCCATACTTTGGGAGCGGTTGTAACGGGTGGAAAGTAAGTCGGCAATACTCGTGAGCCGGAAGGATTGCTTCAGACGTACCATTTTGCGAAGGATCAACGCAGCAAACAGCATCCCAAAAATCACACCGCTATCAAATGCGGTAAACATCCAGCCGGCTCCCACGGCAAAGCCCACGGCCCCATAGAATGCCCAGGACGTGCTGTATACGTTGTAGGACAAGGCATAAATCAAAGGATGGTTGTTGCGCCCGGTTGTTGTCGCACGGTGTTCCGCCCATTGAGCAACCACAAACAACAGCGCCATATAACCCAGAATAACGGTGAGAACCACTGAAGGAGCAAACATAGAACGGCCTTTTAATTCAGCGCCAGACTATCCTTGTGTGAACTTTCGGACAGACAATCTATGCGAACGGCGTACTCCGGTTTACACCCAGCGACTTACGTTAACCTTAGCAGAGCACACTTCGGACAGCTTACCCGTCTATGATTTTGGTCACTTCAGGTCCCTGCCTGATCTGGCACTCAAGTAACGGCCGCACCTTCATCTAATTTCCCGATATGTTTTCCAAACAAAAACGTGCGCTGAACTGGCTCCATCTTCATTTGGCACCCAATCACCTCATGAAATATCATTTAATATCAGACACGATCTCACCGGGACGAAGCATCATTCGGGCCCTTCCAATAAAATGAGTCCAGCATCACAGTCTGATTTCGGTTCTATCGCCTATACTTTTCATGACTAAAAACCCAATAACAACTATTGAGGGAGTTCTCATGAAATCCCAATTGGCATTAATACCTTTAGTTGTCGCTGCGCTGGTTACCGGTTGTGCCAGTACCAACTCAGCAGATATGGCGGCCATGCAAGATATGGCTAAACAAGCGATGGATCGCGCAGCTGCCGCTGAGGCGATGGCAAAACAAGCATCCGGTAAAGCTGATGCAGCCAACCGAAACGCGGCTGCGGCAATGGAAGCGGCACGTGATGCGCAGGCTTGCTGTCAGGCAAATACCCGTCGAATCAATCGCGCCTTTGAAGAGTCTATGCAAAAGTAACGATTCAGGTCGTGGTAACCCTGTGACGCGTTCAGGGTTACCACTCCCGACGAGTACCAATGACAACAGGCACACCATCCGCTTCTGCCAACGTGTCGTAGATCTGATTCCAGTCCAGAATCACGTCCGATTCTTTTGTGACACGTCTCATCAACACCTCTAAGGAGCCAGGTAACGCCTGTTTGCTCTGGTCCCAAGTTTCCTTACGGTATGCTGCGGGATGCACCTCCAGATACAGTTCATTATCACGCCACCCCAGCTTGTAAGGTTGATCAACAATGCGAAGCTCAATGCCAACATTGACCCGATCAAACAACGCGACAATATCTTCGGGATAAAGCCGGATACAGCCGTGACTAACACGCATTCCTACACCTGCCGGACGATTCGTCCCATGCAGCAGATAACTCGACAGCCCTAGTCGCAAAGCGTGACTCCCCAACGGGTTATCCGGCCCTGCAGGCACCACATCGGGTAATAGATGGCCTTTTGCTAAGGCCTCCTCCCGAATTGATTTCGGTGGATACCACGCAGGTGCGACTACTTTTTTAACAACTTGAGTGATAGTAATGGGAGTTTCCCAGCCCTCTCGACCAATCCCAACCGGAAAGCTGTATACCTTATGAGGATCTTCTTTCGGAAAGTGATAGAGGCGCATCTCAGCGAGATTCAGCACCAGCCCTTGCTTGGGTCCTGCGGGAAGAACAAATTGTGTGGGAAGGCGCAGATAACGTTCAGACTCTGGCAACCAGATATCAAACGTAGGATTGGCTCTTAACATCGCCTCATAACCAATCCCGAAGCGCCGCGCAATACTTACCAAGGTGTCGGCTTCAGACACCCGATACCAGCGAACCTCCCCCACAACATCCTGCTTTGCCATCAACGGCCAAGTGTTAGCATGCGCAACAGACGACAACCCACTTAGGACAATCAGTAATCCCCATGCCCATACTATTGACATGTGTACTGATAGAAAAACACGGCTCATAGGCACTCTCTGGTATCAATACGATAATCGGATTTAGGTGCAGTATAGGCACCGTGCGTGATCAATATTGTCCACCAGACAATATGCCGCTAACCTGAGCGTATTGCCGAACAGGATGTTAACCGATGCATATGCCCAGCAAGATCACTCTCCAGAAAACACCTCCATGCTTAAACGACGTCGCTTTGGACAGCAGCTTTATTGACGACAAGGATACTTACGAGACCAAGCTCAAACGCTTGCAGAAGCGAATTCTGACCATCCAACAGGCATATCATCACCAGCATAAGCGGGCCATTATCGTGTTCGAAGGCTGGGATGCCAGCGGCAAAGGCGGCGCCATCCGCCGCTTGACCGAACGCCTTGATCCCAGGGGGTTTCACGTGCATCCAATCGGCGCTCCTAGCGATAATGAACAGGGCCGACACTATCTCTACCGTTTTCAGACGCGGCTTCCAAAGCCACAAAGCTGGGCCATTTTCGACCGCTCCTGGTACGGACGTGTATTGGTCGAACGTGTCGAAGCATTGTGCCCAGAACTTCAGTGGCAACGCGCCTATCAAGAGATAAATGAATTCGAACGTATGCTGATGGACGATGATGTGCGCATCGTAAAGCTGTTCCTGCACATTGATCAAAACGAACAACTGCACCGCTTTCAGGAACGACTCAACAATCCCTATAAACGCTGGAAGCTCACTTCAGAAGATATTCGCAATCGGGAAAAATGGCCTCAATACTCAACAGCAATCAACGACATGCTGTCTTACACGTCAACGCGAGCGGCACCGTGGCATCTCATCGCGGCGAACCACAAATGGTACGCACGCATTAAAGTACTTAAGACCATTGCAGATGCCTTATCAGACGGTATTGATATGACTCCGCCGCCGCTAGATCCGATGATTATTCGCGAAGCTGAACGAAAATTGGGAATCAAGCCAGAGACGTAACCGATGCTCAGTGTTATCGGACAACCTAAAAACACTGGGCGATAGAATAAATATGTCTTCTGCAATATCTCTGACATATTCACCCGCCACTATAGCCGGGTGAAATATAAAGAGGACAGAATAATGGATAAGATGCATCTAAGCGCTCAACTGAAACAGCTGATGAGCCGCGGCTACTCAATCAATGACGTTAAGCATATGCTGACTGCACCCAAGAACCTGATCGATCAGGTAGTAGCAGAATACCAGCAGGAACATAGTTCCCATCGACAAAACATGAACATTCAGCGCCAGCAAGCAGAATACGCTATGCACTTGGGTAGCGGGCGTTAATTCGTCTCGTTGCCCTGCTTTTCCGCATACTTTCGTCATACTTCCGCACTATACATTTTTTCATCTCAGACCCTTGTTCAGTATCAGTTAACCTCCAATTGTGTATTTACAGTACTAAGGGGTTATGACTAAACTGCGCCCTTCAAGATTCCGGGTTAATAGATAACTAAAATATCCACCTAGTGAGCACTGAGGTACTAACACTATGAAAAAGGCGATTATTTTTGCAGCTGCAGCTGTTCTGATGTCTACCAACGCAATGGCAGAGCGCGGTGGCCAGGAAGTTTACAACACCAAATGTGCTGTATGTCACGCAAGCGGTGCAGCTAACGCACCTAAGCTTGGTGATGCAGCGGCATGGGGCCCTCGCGCTGCTCTGGGCATCGACGCACTGATGGCGACTGCTAAATCGGGTAAAGGTGCAATGCCACCTAAAGGCCTGTGCATGGATTGCAACGATGCAGAGCTGAAAAGCGCCATCGAATACATGGTTGATAACTCTAAATAAGAGCTGACCCTGTAGAAATAAAAAACCCGGCATCTGCCGGGTTTTTTATTTGAACGATAAATTATCAGAACACTTCTTTAGGAGGTTGATTCTCGCGTCTGATATCTTCCGGATCGGATGCCTGCAAACGCTTCAGCAACTCCTGATCATCCCCTTTTTGTACCACAATCTCGACACGACGGTTACGTCCACGTTGTGCGCGGGTTTCATTGGGTGTCAGAGGTTTTGTAGCCGCATAACCTAAGATACGGAAGCGGTCCTGCTTGATACGGGGGTCACCAAAGAGTTCATGCGCAACGGCCAAAGCGCGGGCCGTTGAAAGATCCCAGTTAGACTCAAAACGTCGACCTTTATATGGGATATTGTCCGTATGCCCTTCGATTGCCACTTTACCCTGCACCGTCAGCAACATATCGCGAATTTTAGCCAATACAGGAATCGCTGCAAACTTCAGCTCTGCGCGGCCGGAATCAAAAGAACCCTGTTCCTTCAATCGGATAATGATTTTACGGCCTTCCGATTCAACTTCAATACTGCCCTGTCCGATCTCTTTGGCTAATGCAGCGGCAAACTCAACAGCTTCCTCTTCTGCTTCTTGCTCCTGCTCCTTCTGCATCTCCTCGAAGGCTTCGCTCGCCTCTTGGTCCTGAATTTCGTTTTCACCTTCTTCCGAACGAATATCCAGCGTATTCATGTCGTTGTTCACCGTCATCTGACGAACTTCGTTCAGAGGGGTAGGCTCAGGACGACCCGGACTAAATTCCTGCGCAATAATGGACGTACCTTTCGGCACATCCTCTACTTTGATCTGGTTCTGCACACCAAAGGCTTCGCGCATGGAACCGGCCAACTGCTTAAACTTCAGTAC
>JAGSHA010000185.1 GCA_023954795.1 Oceanospirillaceae bacterium
GATCAGCCATATCGAAGCGATGAAGGAACGAATCCCTACTCAGATTCAGGTGAAGAAAATGAATGGGTTGGGCGTCAGCCAACTGGAGAGTCAATTCAGGCTGAGAGATTAGGGTATATACGCAATGTTTAGCGTGCCGGGTGAGGCATTCACCTGGCGCTTATCCCTTCCCACCCAATATCTGCCAGCAAGCTATACTTACCGCTAAAACCAACAGAATTCGATCTGCCCGCAGATCAGGAACTCCGGCGCTCTACCGGCAGGCCACTCACTCGCCAGATCTATGCAAAAGGGAACGTTGCTGACTGCACGTGACCCACCCAGAACGCCAACGTACTGGGTGCGATATGAAACTTGCTCTCGTCTTATTCAGCCTGTTACTCGCAGGATGTATCACTAACGACCCCACGCCATTTCGTCTTGGTGATCCCGTACCACCGCTGAGTGGCTGCGCAGATTTGCGGAGCAGAGGCGGTCACTGCTGGTCGATGCAGGATACCTTACAGAAGGTGCTCGATGAGGCCCATGCCAAGCATCAATACGTCAGTGATCTAACGCGATACCAGCGTGAAGACTACTGGATCGCTAGTCTGCATGGTGATTGTGAAGATTTCGCGCTTTGGGCCAGAAATCGACTGGCCACGCTTGGGATTACATCAGATCTGGTATATGTGCTCACCGAGAACGGCGGCGATCATATGGTGTTATCTGTGGAGGGTTGGATTCTGGACAGCCGTCATAAGTGGCTGCATCGGCGTGACGATCTGCGTTATGACTGGATCAGCATCGGCCAGCCGGACGGGCGTTGGTTTCGTATCGATAGCTAATCTCTGCACGTAAAGCGCGCCGAGCATATTGGTACTTTCAGTTCCGTTTCAGGCATGCGCGTTATGCTCGCGCGACATCATATATTCGCTCTATCCGCCGCTCTGGCGTTAACCCAATCATGAGAGAAGAGTAACCATGCGTAAACAACTGACCGGTCTGGCTCTAACGGCACTGATGGCCACACCTGCACTGGCCGACAATGGCATCATCACGGTTCAGAGTAATCACGATGTGGCGACCACAGCGGATAAGCTTGAATCCGTGCTTGTTCAAAAAGGTATGACGGTGTTTACCCGTATTAATCATGCAGAAGGCGCTAAAAACGCCAGCCTGGAACTACGACCAACAGAGGTTGTCATTTTCGGCAATCCTAAAGTCGGCACACCGCTGATGTTATGTAGCCAGACGACTGCACTGGATCTGCCACAAAAAGCGCTGATCTGGGAAGACGAAAAGGGCCAGACCTGGTTGTCATATAATGACCCGGAATACCTCAAAGAACGCCATAATATTGAAGGCTGTGATGCCGTGATCGGCAAAGTGAAAGGCGCATTAGCCAAATTCGCAGGGGCTGCCACTCAGTAACTGATATGTTTATTGGGCGGGTTAATATGGAAGCCTTGAGGCGTCATATGCATTCCCACGCGGAGCATGGGAACGAGATAATCTGAGCCTGTGTCCGAATCCTCTGGTTCCCACAGTCCCCGGTGGGAATTGACGCACACCGCAGATATATAAGCTCGATATGCATTCCCACGCGGAGCTTGGGAACGAGATAATTTGAGCCTGTGTCTGAAACCTCTGGTTCCCACGGTCCTCCGTGGGAATCCATACAGCCCTTAATCTACACCACCGAGACCTAACCTAGCTAAGCACTACCAATTCTCTACAGCCAATCTCCCGCGTGTAGTAAACTGATTCGTAAAGAAAATCAGTCAACGTAAGCAGATCAACACATGATCATCCATTGCACCAAAAAACTGGCAGATAAACTAAAAAAACACCATCCCATCAGTGCGACAGAGTTATCCGCACCAGACAGCGACACCAGTCTTGGTGAATGGCACGCGAACTATATCACTGTGGCGCGGCGTACGATGTTGCTGTTTATCCATAACTCCACGCGCTTTTCGTTTATCGTGCCAGAAGTTAAAGCCGCCGATTACAAGCGCTTGGATGAGTTGTTTCATAAGGGATTGCTCAACACCATGCAGGCGATGGGGTATCGGGAAGAGTTGATCTGTGCAGCAGCTGAACGTCATGACCCCATCCAGCTGGATAGCAAAACCGACCGCAGTACCTTGGGTAGCCTGAATCAGATAGGGCAGGGCTTGGAACATACAGTGTGGCATGACGGTTACGAAGCGGTGATTGAAGACTTCTGGCATCATTCGGCGCGGTTGTGTGATCGTCCCACCAGCACCAAAGGCATGAAACAGAGTGAAGCACTTTTCCCGGCCAAAGCGATGCAGATCTATCTGGGTTTTGAACCGGAAAAGACGGTGAAGGATGTAATGCTTGAGACGGTGCTTGCTCGGGTTGATCAGGATTTTGAGCGACTAGAGCAGGGCCTGTTATCTGCTGAAGAGTTAGAGCAGCACATCACAAACAGTCCCAATGTGATTCCATTCAAGCGACCTTAGCCGCTTCAATATTTTGCCTGAGCCATTTGATCCCAATAGCCCCCATAAAAAACACATACGGTACCTAACCGGCTTCTCCGATTAACCGCTTGATATGCATTCCCACGCGGAGCATGGGAACGAGGTAGCCGCTAAGCCGTGCGAGCGACACATCATGCTGTGTGACGGCTGACGACCAATCCACGATCAGATACACTGCATCTTACAAAATGTATATGGCAATGACACGAGCAGGACAGCGTCTCGTTATGTTTGCAACTACCTCTGTATCTAAAGCACTTGAGGGTGCCGTGGAAGTTAATGGCAAGTCGGTTATATGACCCACGACAAATAACCCTATAAATAGAAGGTATTTTCACGGCGGGTATGAGCTAGTTAAATCAATACAAAAATATACCCGGCCAGATTGCTCTGGGCCGGGTATTTGTCTGATAGGACTAAAACGGGCGGTTAAGGCGTTACTGTAATGCAACCACTGCAGGTAGCACTGCTACCGTTGTTTACCACAACATCCCACGTACGGTTACGGCGAGGACCGCCTGCTTTAACGAAGACGTTTGCTGTCATGGTAGTGCTATTCACCACAACCACGCCTGATGCAGAGGGAGCGGGGCCTGAACCATTCTGGAAGCTCACGCTCGCGCCTTGCGTAAAGCCCGTACCCACAATCGTCACCTCAACCTCCTGATTTACACCAACAGTACTTGGTGTAACGTCAGTGACTGTGAGCACCGCACCACCGGTCGGATTAACTGTCACATTGACGGTTCCGGTATCGCTACCTCCCTGGCCATCATTGACGTTGTAGGTAAAGCTGTCGCTGCCCGCAAAACTGGCATTCGGCGTATAGGTCACGGTACTGCCATTGTTGGTCACGCTACCGTTAGTACCTTGTGTGACCGATCCAATGGTCAGGCTGTCACCATCAGCATCGGTATCATTGCTCAATACGCTAATAACAACGCTACTGTCCTGATCGACACTCGCATTATCCGTATTCGCGACGGGCGCATTGTTCTGCAAAGGATCACTAATGGTGACGTTCACCGTGTCGCTGTCACTGCTGTCTGCAGAATCAGTGACGGCTGCTGTAATTACATGAGCGCCCAAAGACAGTGTCGATGTTTGTACTGACGCACCCTGACCGAGGTTGCCATCAAGGCTGGAACTCCAGCTCACGCCACTGGACAGATCGCCGTCTTCACTGTCACTTGCTGTCGCAGAGAAAATCAGCCAATCACCCGCATCTGCAGAGGTGTTGTCGGCTGGTTCACTAATAGTGACTGTGGGTGGCAGGTCGCCCGGCTCGCCCGCTGAAGTAACGACAATCTGGTACACATCCAGATAATTGTTCTGTCCGTTCCCGGCAGTGCGATCAGTATCATTGACCCGGATAGATATAGAGCCTGAGGCGCCTGCAGGCAGCAATGCGGAGATAACCTGACGCCCCGTTCCGTTGCTCAGCATACCAAATGGCTGATAGTTGCTCCCGTCAGTAGAGTAGGCCAGTGCAAAATCATCGCCATCGCTGTTAGCGGGTGCTGTAACATCAACATCAAGCGTGACGGATGCCGCAGGAGCAATGCCAGACACGGTCCAATAGTGTTCCATCTGACTGACGCGATTCCGTGGTTTTCCTCCCTGATGTTGTTCTGAGATACGCTCATATCCAGACACATTAACCGTGCTTTGATAGGAGCCACTGACAATACTGCCCATCATAATGTTTTCAGATGTGGCAGATGCGGTAGAAGGCACGCTTATCACAATCGTGCTGGTGCTGTTTGAAGTAGAGAAGCCTGCACTGTTATAGGCTTCAACCTGATAAACATACGCGCCGGAGGCGAGATTGTTGTCTGAAAAGCTTGAGCTATCTCTAGGCAGCGTGGAGATTTGCACGAAACTCCCGCCATCTATCTGACGATACACACGGTATCCCGCCTCATTGCTTTCAGCGGTAGACAGTGGATCGGTCCAGCTCAAGGCGATATTCGCATCACCCGACTGTACGGCTGAGAGATCCGTTGGGGCCGTAGGCGGTGTGGTCGATACCGAATCTTCCGGTACAGAACCCGTGATAAAATACTGCCCCAGACTTCCGTAGTCGGTATAACCATTGGTCAGTGGGTCACCTAAGCCAACCCCTTCAATAGACAGGATATAGCGTCCAGCGGCAACACCGACATTGATGGTGGCGTAAGTATCAGAGAGCGGGTTGCTTTGCGCAACTTCATAGCCGAACTCATCATAGAGCACAGCTTTCACATCCAGGTTCATGCCGCGACGGGACTGCGAAGCGAAAGAATCGGTCCACGCAGGCGTAACACTCAAGTTAATCGTGCCATCCCCAACGTCCATAAAAAACAGATCTACATCCGTTCGATCTTCGATTATGCCTTTGTTAGAAGGATCGGTATTGGCGGGGTCCGTGACTGGATTGGTCGCATTAACAGAAGTCCCGCCCGTAATGACTAACGGTGTTGCCCCGGAAAAATTAACGTCTTCGTGATCATCGGTACGGTAGGTAAGGCGATTTGCAATCAGTTGAAGGTCGTCCTGCGTGTTATTTGCATCAGCATATTCACCCTTGCTCCACTGAGACACCTGGGCGTAATAACCCACACCCATGATCGGACCCCAGTCGGTATTCCCGGAACCATGACCGCCGTAGTAGCCAGTGCTGCTATTTCCGTCGTGGGATAGCGATAGGTTATGCCCCAGCTCATGAGAAGCGGCTTCAGATATGTTGTGTGGGCCCCCGACTCCATCCAGAAAAACCAACGCGGGCTGGTAATAGGGGAAGTTACTGTTTCCCCATACGCCGACATAAGCGACACCACCACAGCTGCAGTTGTAGATGTTGCGGTTGTTCTCATCCGCTTTGCGGGTCACCAGAATATGACCAACGTTGGCCCCAAACGCAGGGGGTTCTTCGGTGGTAACATCGATATCGTAGGGCGCAAAGTCTTCTGCAACTCGCTTCCAGGTTTCTGCAATCTCATTCAGTTCTGTTTGACTAAATGATGATTCGTCACCGTTACTGTCATAAGGACGCATATAAAGTGGATCTGCTGATCCGTTCCAGATAGTCCCACTCACCACATGACCATCCATATCCAGATAAACGACCCGCGACGCGCCGGGCTTACTGTGTAGTGTGAACGCCTCTGCCTGGGTTACTTCAGACAGTGACGGCGTTGAAGAGGGTGCCGGATCAATGCCATCGAAGGCGGGGTCTTCATAAAATACACCACCGCTTTGATCAACGCGCAGTGTTGGCACATCCTGTTCAGTGAAGCTAAAACGGTGCATCCAACCTAATGCACGTTTTTGTGCGGCAGGAGACAGATCTTCCAATTGCTTCTTTAGAATTCCCGGCGGTAAATCATTGATCCCAAATGGTGCATTAACACCGTATGCATTGTCGCTCCGTGCTAAAGATTCCATCGGGAAGAGTAAAGGTGTTGCTGATAATAAAAGGACTTTAGCCCAGGCAGAACGATACATAACGAAGCTCCGTTAACTGAAAAAACATAACAAACGGATACACCACTGTTTTTAGTCCGCTTCCTGCAGTTAACACTAGTGTAAACATATGTATACAGTTGGTACTTTTCGCACGAACAGTAGCACTTTCTTGCGCCGCCCAAATGAGTTCTGCTCAATCGTTCAGTGAAGAGTATTAGCGCAGGTGATAGTTATGTGTTGAAACACATGAGAATAGCTAAGCGATTAAATACAAACAGCCCGCTATGAGGCGGTAGTTCGGGATTGTGCAGGGAGTCGTTATACAAAGATGAATGAAATTCCTCATCATAAAGTCGTTTGGCAAACGATCTTGAAAATTTCTGGATCAATAAGGCGAAAATCGCGCAAAAGCGCAAGATCATCTACATACTCACAATGACCGTGAAAAATTGAGAAAGGACTCGGTGCTGTTCCGCTGACAACATGACGTTACACGCGGATGCCTATGCTGACGAGAAACCTTGAACCAGATGCTGCGTGACATACTCTTTAATAAGCCCACATGTGGCGCGCTGTGTAGAAATATTTGAATTATATGGTTTAAATAGTCATCGCATCTGTTTGATTTTGC
>JAGSHA010000086.1 GCA_023954795.1 Oceanospirillaceae bacterium
GCCAGAACAACCCACTTAGCGCGTACACGATGCAGACGCTGACGTGCCTGACCCGTTGGCGCAATATCAGCGATATGGTCAGTGCAACGCTCGTGAATCGTCAGGAAGTTATGGTCATGGTAGCCGTTCACGGTAGAACGCGGCAGCAACATAACATTGTCGTATCCACGCAGTTCTTCAACGACTGCATTAACCCACTCAGATGCGGGCGCACCGTTCAGCGTTTCTTTGCTGCTCAGCAGGCTGCCACCAAACTCATTCTGCTCATCAGCGAACATGACACGGGCGCCACTGCGTGCAGCCGTCAATGCAGCGGACAGACCTGCAGGCCCGCCACCGACGATCAACACATCACAGTGCTGATTAATCTTGTCGTAAGTATCCGGATCACTTTCCAACGGGGAACGACCCAAACCGGCCGCTTTACGAATCATGGACTCGTAGGTATCCCACAAGGATTTCGGGTACATAAAGGTTTTGTAGTAGAAACCCGGTGGCATCATGCTGCCACCCATTTTACCGATGGTACCCATCAGATCGGTTTCTACACTTGGCCAGCCATTGGTCGAGGACGATACCAGACCGTTAAACAGTTCCTGCTGTGTCGCACGAACGTTTGGCACCTGAGTGGCTTCAGTTGCGCCCAACTGCAGGACCGCATTCGGCTCTTCTGCACCTGCGGCAACGATGCCACGTGGACGGCTGTATTTAAAACTACGACCAACAACATCAATGCCGTTAGCCAGCATGGCAGATGCCAGAGTGTCACCCAGGAAGCCGTTAAACTTTTTACCGTTGTAGGTAAATGTCAGAGGCTTGGAGCGGTCGATGCGACCTCCGCTCTGCAGGCGGTTTTTCTGTGTCATAACTCCGCTCCTGTTATTTGCTATTACCAGACTGGGCAACCACCGAAGGCTGTTCTCCAATCTTGTAAACTTCTTTGATTTCGTAAGTCTGGGTGTCGCGGGTGATATTGAAGAACTTGCGACATCCGGCAGCATGCACCCACAACTCGTGGTGGATGCCACGTGGGTTCTTACGGAAGTAAAGGTATTCACCCCACTCCTTATCGGAGCAGGCTTCAGGGTCCAGCGGGCGGGCGATATGCGCCTGACCAGAGGCGTGGAACTCTTCCTCTTCCCGGTATTCCGCACAGTGCGGGCAGTAGATATGGAACATGTAATTCTCTCCCGTTAGTGTGCTACACCGGCAGCGCCGTGCTCATCGATCAGCGCGCCGTCGTGGAATCGGAACATGGAAAATGGCTTCGCCAGCTCATGCATTTCGCCTTTTGCCAGTGATGCGGCAAATACGTTGCCGGATCCCGGCGTAGCCTTAAAGCCACCGGTACCCCAACCGCAGTTGAAGAACAGGTTCTTAACCGGCGTTTCACTGATGATCGGACAGGCATCCGGGCACGTATCAACGATACCGCCCCACTGACGGTTCATACGTACGCGGCTAAACATTGGGAACAGCTCCACAATCGCCTGCACGGTGTGTTCAATCGTCGGAAAAGAACCACGCTGACCGTAGCCGTTATAGCCGTCGATACCGGCACCAATGACCAAGTCACCTTTATCGGACTGGCTGACATAACCGTGTACGTGGTTGGACATCACAACCGTATCCAGTACTGGTTTGATCGGCTCAGATACCAGTGCCTGCAGTGGGTGAGATTCCAGCGGCAGTTCGAAACCGGCTTTTTGCGCTAACACACTGGAGTTACCTGCGACCACACAACCCACACGGTCAGCTTTGATATCGCCGTAACGGTTGGTTTTCACACCCACTACGGTGCCATCTTCGATGATCAGGTCGGTCACTTCAGTCTGCTGAATCAGGTCCACACCGTGGGAATCCGCACCACGGGCAAAGCCCCATGCCACTGCATCGTGACGTGCAACACCACCACGTGGCTGCCAGGACGCACCCATGATTGGGTAACGGGTGTTTTCAGAGCAATCCATATGCGGCACGATCTCTTTGATCTGCTGCGGATCCAGCACTTCACCGTCGACACCGTTCAGGCGGTTTGCGTTCACACGGCGCTCAATATCGCGCATGTCCTGCAGGGTATGACCCAGGTTCAGTACACCACGCTGGGAGAACATCACGTTGTAGTTCAAGTCCTGCGACAGGCCTTCCCACAATTTCATCGCGTGCTCATACAGGTGAGCCGCTTCGTCCCACAGGTAGTTGGAACGTACAATGGTGGTATTACGAGCGGTGTTACCCCCACCCAAGTACCCTTTTTCGATGACCGCTACATTGGTCACACCAAACTGTTTCGCCAGGTAGTACGCCGTTGCCAGACCGTGGCCGCCGCCACCCACGATGATCACATCGTATTTCTTCTTCGGCGTAGGATTGCGCCAGGCGCGCTGCCAGTTTTCATGATGGCTAAGACTGTGCTTGAACAGTCCGAAACCTGAATAATGCTGCATGGTATCAGCTCCCGTTTAAGGGGCGGTCAGCGCTCGCTAACCGCCGCAGTTCTGTTCAAATTAGCGGTAAACCGGGTAGTCAGCGCACAGCGCCAGTACCTGTTCTTTCACGTCGGCAATCTTCGCGTCCAGCGCTTCCGGCTGGCCAAGAACATCCAACAGATCGGAGATCCAGCCCGCCAGTGTGCGGCACTGCTCTTCTTTGAAACCACGTGTCGTCACAACCGGAGAACCGATACGCAGACCCGAGGTGACGAATGGAGACTGAGGATCGCCCGGTACGGCATTTTTGTTGACAGTGATGTTGGCGCGACCCAGTGCAGCATCTGCATCTTTACCGGTCAGGCCCTGTTTGATCAGGCTCAGCAGGAACAGGTGGTTATCGGTGCCACCGGATACAACTTCGTAGCCACGCTCGATAAACACATCCGCCATCGCGCTGGCATTCTTCACTACCTGCGTCTGATATGCGGTGAACTCAGGCTCCAGCGCTTCTTTAAAAGCAACCGCTTTTGCTGCGATCACGTGCATCAGAGGACCACCCTGACCGCCCGGGAAAACTGCGGAGTTAATCTTCTTCTCCATCGCGTTGTCACGGGAGAGAATCAGACCACCACGCGGACCGCGCAGTGTTTTGTGCGTAGTCGTCGTGACAACGTCAGCGAATGGCAGCGGATTCGGGTACTGACCGGCAGCAACCAGACCAGCAACATGCGCCATATCAACAAACAGGTACGCACCTACTTTGTCAGCGATCTCGCGGAAACGCGCCCAATCGACAACACGGGAATAAGCAGAGAAACCTGCAACAATCATTTTCGGCTTGTGCTCAACGGCCAGCGCTTCAACCTGTGCGTAGTCGATCTCGCCGGTCTCTTCATTCAGACCGTACTGCACCGCGTTGTAGATCTTGCCGGAGAAGTTCACATGAGAACCGTGAGTCAGATGACCACCGTGCGCCAGGCTCATGCCCAGTACGGTATCGCCCGGCTCACACAACGCCATATAAACAGCAGCATTGGCCTGAGAACCGGAGTGAGGCTGGACGTTAGCGTACTCTGCACCGAACAGCTCTTTGGCACGATCAATTGCCAGCTGCTCTGCTACATCAACGTGTTCACAACCACCGTAATAACGCTTTTCCGGGTAACCTTCCGCATACTTGTTAGTCAGCACAGAACCTTGTGCCTGCATAACGCGCGGACTGGTGTAATTCTCCGAAGCGATCAACTCGATGTGTTCTTCCTGACGTTGTGCTTCACGCTCCATTACTACCCACAGAGCATCGTCAAAACCTTGGATCTGGTCATCTTTAGTAAACATTTGCACCTCCTCACCCGACTAGTCGGTGAGTCACAATTTTGGTTTTTAGTTATTTTTTCCTGCCTCTCCCTAAGCACTGCAAAGGGATAGATATCAGGCCGGGAGGTAAACGCTATACGGTGTAACTGGCTAGGGGCCCTACACGAAAGGGCGTGCTAAACAACTCCCACGACACCGATAGTATCGGGTCTCAGAGGGGCGGCTATGCTCGAATACGTCTTGGTAATATCAATTTACGACAGCGCCATGGATATATGCGCAACAGCACCAAATACACGGGAAACACATAAGAGGCATCACCATAAGGCGGCCATGACGGCGACTGATCAGCGATTCAAAAACCAAAACACACACGGCAGCTTTCAGCACCGCCCTATCCTGATTGCGTCAGGATTTGCCCATCGCTTTACTCACAACGACACATACAGACAGGATCGTTGCTCTAAGGGATAACCGGTTGTTAGGGTCCGAATTTTTCCACTGACAGACGCGGACCCGATGAGCATAGAAAGCACCACACTCAACAATGACTACATTAAGGGGTTCCTGCTGGTGCTGGTGTCAGCCTGCGGTTATGGGTTACAGCCACTTTTCACGCATGTTGCGTATAGTGATGGCGCAAGCCCGGTAGGTTTATTGGTACTGAGATTTGCCGCTGCGGCCGCCATCATGCTGGTCTGGCTAAGGCTTCGTCGACTGCCGATTCCGCCCCTGCGCCATAACCTGCAATACCTTTTGGTGGGTATTGGTTATTCGGGCGCGGCGCTGGGCTATTACAATGCCAGTCATAGCATGTCGGTCAGTTTGGCCGTTATTCTGCTGTTCTCTTTCCCGGCGTTTGTGATTCTGTTTTCGATCTTCTTTTTGAAAGAGAAAGCGACTGGCAAAAAGCTCCTCAGTGTCACTTTAGCCATTGGCGGCGTGATGATTGCGGTGGGCATCGATATTCAAGGAGATAGTCAGGGGATTCTCTGGGCTTTGTTCGCTGCGCTGAGTTATGGCGCTGCCATTCTGTACGGTAGCCATCGGGCAAGCCCCAGCTATCCATTACAATCGGCATGCACAGTACTCATCGGCTGTTTGATTTCGTGTCTGATCGCCAGTGCGCTGCAAACCACCCACTGGCCACAATCCGAATTCGGTTGGCTATCGATCATCGGACTGGCTCTGTTTGCCACCATCTTACCCATTGCGACGTTCATCGCCGGATCGCCCAAAATTGGCGCCTCGGATGCATCCACTATCTCAACAATGGAACCGGTGGTTGCGGTAGCGATCGCCCTGATCCTGATCGGCGAACAATTAAATACCGGGACGTATATCGGTGGTTTAATGGTTATTACCGCGGTCATTATTCTTTCTCGCAGTAAATAAATTCCGAAAATAAAAAGTACTCTATTAATATCCGAAGTTTTGCGCGTATATAAAACACCCACCCAAAAATAAAAAAAACCACCCATTTCTGGGTGGCAAAGTATATCCTTCATTGATGGATCGGTATCGATCGATATAAATATTACCGTTTGCCCTGCCAGGTCGGTTGTCTGTATGCGCTGCATGACGATATTTTTTGCGACAAGCATCACCCCAAACAAACACAAGCCCCATGTAACATGGCTTACAGCTTATTTCAGGCAAAAAAAACCACCCAATGGCGTAGGGTGGTATAAAAAGACCCGTGATATACAAGGGATTGGAGCGAGGCAAGATTTCGTATGCTAAAACCTAGCATTAACATACGAAGGGACAAGGCACCCCAACTGAATGCAAGTGCCAACAACGGTAGAGCGTGAATAATCCATCATTCAGTCAAAGTCGTTATAAACATCGTAAGAATCAAACTCCCCTGATTCAGAATGATGTTTAACTTTGACTAAAACCAGATTAACGCAAGGACACAGAATAAGATTATCTGAAAGCGACGCCGATATACCTGAAAATAATAATTATCGAAAATAGCCCCCTACGACGACGCTGCATTCTGTGATGCAGCACAGCACACCCATACACGTGATTAGCTGCCCCAACCAGCACCCCAGGCAACAATAGGCTACGCTAACTCAGTACAACCTGACTGAACCCGGTTCGAGATAATGCCCAACTCGACGTATACTAAAAATCTAAAGCAATCAGGGGGTTAAACCACAATGAGCTCGACAGGTAAGCGACCGGCTCCGCTCTCAACGACCACCGACTATCAAGTTGGCCAGGACAACATACAACCGTTCGGGCTTGATATTCATAACTTGGTTTTCCCCATCTCCGCTGTCTGCATTGTTATTTTCGTTGCGCTGACCCTGTTGTTTCAAGAACAGTCCGCAACCCTTTTCAACGAGCTACGCCCTTGGCTGACGACTCAGCTGGATTGGTTCTTTGTCATCAGCGTTAACTTCTTTGTGCTGTTTTGCCTGTACATCGCCTTTTCCAGAATGGGGCGCGTCCGTATTGGCGGACCTGATGCGAAACCGGAGTTCAGTTATCCCGGCTGGTTAGCCATGCTGTTTTCAGCGGGCATCGGCATCGGCCTGATGTTCTTTGGCGTACTGGAACCGGTCAATCACATGCTAAGCCCGCCTCTGGGCATAACCCCAGAAAGCGCAGAAGCGGCCCGGCTAGGGATCGCAGCCTCCGCATTCCATTGGGGTATGAGCGCCTGGGCCGTATATGCGGTTGTTGGTCTGGCACTGGCCTATTTCAGCTTCAATCACGGACTACCACTGACGTTACGCTCTGCCTTTTATCCCATATTAGGTGACCGGGTCTGGGGCTTTACCGGCCACGTGATCGATACTCTGGCTGTGTTTGCCACCATTTTTGGTCTGGCGACCTCGCTGGGTTACGGCGCAGAACAAGTCGCAGCGGGACTGAACGAGTTGTTTGGCATCACACCGACGGATCTGGTGAAGGTCTTGCTGATTGTTGGCATTACCGCCATCGCAGTGGCATCTGTAGTGGCAGGTCTGGATGCCGGTGTAAAACGGCTTAGCGAAATCAATATGGTCATGGCCGTATTGCTGCTGCTGTTTGTATTGTTCAGTGGTCCGACACTGGATCTGATCAGCGGTTTTGTCATTGGCCTCAAAGACTACGTTGTTTACAGCTTTCCACTGTCTAACCCCGTTGGTCGTGAAGACACCAGCTTCTTTCATGGCTGGACCACCTTCTACTGGGCATGGTGGATTGCCTGGTCTCCGTTTGTGGGCATGTTTATTGCTCGTGTCAGTAAGGGCCGCACCATCCGCGAATTCATGGTCTGCGTACTGATCGTACCCACCCTATTCTGCCTGCTTTGGATGGCTGTTTTTGGTGGTGCTGCAATTGAACAGATGGCCGGTGGATACGATGGTGTACGTGAAACCGTACAAAACTGGACCCCGGAGCTGGCGCTCTACCGCTTGCTAGATGAACTACCCATGAGCTATTTAGTATCTCTGGTTTCCCTGATACTGATCATCATCTTCTTTGTGACATCCTCGGACAGCGGCTCTCTGGTCATCGATACCATTACTGCAGGGGGTATCCTTAACCCACCTTTACCGCAGCGTGTGTTCTGGTGCACATTCGAAGGCTTAGTGGCTATCGCATTGCTCTTGGGTGGCGGACTTGGCTCTCTTCAGGCGGCAACCGTCTCGACGGGCTTCCCGTTCTGCATCGTGCTGCTGGTGATGTGTTTTAGTTTGTATAAGGGGCTGAAGCACGAACGGGTTTAGCCACTCAGCGACAGATCAAAAAAAGCCCGCTGCGTCTGACAGCGGGCTTTTTATTTAACACTTTCTTGGCTTGATACTCTGCCACTTACCTAGCGTATGCTTCCGCTCTTAAGCCCAGAATTTTGCCCACCGTGCGATTCCAGTTGGCGGCACATTCCGGGCCACAACGCTCCGCCCAGCGCGGCAAGATAACCTCCGCAGCCACTTTATTACGTACCATAAGATCAGATTTGGTGGGCTCTACCAATGTCATTTTCCCCACCTCACCGATCGCACAAGGCCCATCAGCGAGACACGACAACGCGATAGCATCTTCGGTCGCCGTTTCCTGCCACATTTTTTCGTTTAACACGGACATCTCTTTTTGCAGGAGAGCTTTCAACTCGTCACTGAGCAGATTCCACTTATCCATATTCATGGCACCAAATGCCAGCCCCCAGCCCACGCGCAAGGTATAACCATATGAAGCGACTTTATAGAGCTTGCCGGTATACGCAGACATCGTGCCAGTGATCGCGCAATCAAAGATGCCCTTCTCCAGCGCTTGAGGTACGTCATTGAACGATGCGCTCACCGGGATCGCCCCGACACCTTCAACAAAATCCCCCAACGTCGCCAAAAATACGCGAATACGCTTACCTTTAAGGTCATCGATATTGCGTATCGGGCTATTGCACCAGATCATCTGGCTTGGGAAGGGGTACAGCATCATCAGCTTAGCGTTGTATTTTTCTGCGAAGGCGCGCTCCAGAGTAGGAAAATAGGCATTCGCAACCTGCTTCTGTACCGCGATGTTCTGCACCAAAGAGGACAGATCTGCCCCTTCAAAGATTTCACTTTCCGGCACGACATATCCGGGCAGCCCAAACGCAAAATCAAATACGCCATTTTTAACCAAGCGCATAATTTCATGGCCTTGCATGCCCAGCTCGGTATGGGATTTTATCTCACCGACGATGCGACCATCAGTGACATCCGCGATATGCTGGTTCCAGAAAGGCCCTTCATGCTTCTGATAATTCGTAAAATACTCCCACGTACCGACCCCTTTGATGATGACCGTATCACTGGCCATCAGGAGGCCACTCATCATTGTCATCACCAAACCCAGAAGGATCGAAGCTGAGTATTTCTTAACCCTTTTCATAGACACTGGCTTTTTATTTACCTTGAATGCTGCACGAAGTGATTTTCCAGAGTAGCCTTTATTATAGCCTTTGACTATAACCAGAGAAGGAACGGGTTAACGAAGATATAAGTCACCCGCAAAGGCATACTCAGCACGACAAGCACCATTTTTTAATGATCGTTTTCTAATTAGTGTATGGCATGCGTATTATGCAATTCAAACTTCAGGCACTTATTGTATGAATAGTCGTCGACGGCTGGGTATTCGCGGCCGCTTTTTCCTTGCGTTTTCATCTTTGAGCGCTCTGACCCTGCTGGCCAGCATTATCAGCTGGGTGTCCTATAGCCAACTGGGTGAGGAGCTGAATCAGGTTGTTGAAGGTAATATCAAAACCCTGAGTTTGATGGCCGATTTAAAGGAACAGGGAACAAAGATAACGCTGCTAGCCCCTACATTGCTTGCGGCAAAAGATGATTCTGACCGTCAGAAAATCTGGCAAGAGTTAGATCTCAACATCGCCAGCCTGACCGATATCCTACCCAATGTTTCGGCAACAACTGTTTCGGCAACAACACTGGATCATCAGGCTGAAAATGCCCTCTTTAAGCAGATCGAAACATTAAAAACGACACTCGCCGAGCTAGACCAAAATGTACTTGAGAAGTTTGATATTCAACGCCAGAAGCGGTCTGAAAACCAAAGACTGAGGTGGATCGCCTCAAACTTCCTGAGTGAAATTAACACCTTAATAGACAACGCTCAGAAAACGCTGTTTAGCTACTACAATCAGGACTTCCCGGACTCCTGGATGGTGATAAACAGCTATGGAGAGAACACAACCAACTCGATCAACCTGGCTGTGCAGCGACTGTATCGCATCAAGGCTGATGTCAATCTACTGATCAATCTGGTTGACCGGGCACAGCATCTACCGGACCTGAACTCGCTAGTTGCAACCCAATCCCACACCGACGAGATCATCGGCCAGATAAAAAAAGACATTCGGGAACTGGACAATATCCATGGGGTACAGGCCCTGAAAAACACTATCGTCAATATCGTTTTTCTTACCCACGGCGATAACAATATGTTTACGATCCGGAGCAAGGAGCGGGCTATTCTGGAATCCGGACAGTTACACCTGACCCACATGAGAGAACAACTTGATGGCCTGAATGAGCTGATCGCATTCCAGACCAATAAAGCAGAGGAAGCCGCTCAGAACTCAGATAGTAACGCCAGAGAGACGATCAAAACGGGCCGTTTCTGGATGTTATTCATGGTCGCCGCCAGTCTTTTGTTTTCGATTCTGATTGTCTGGCTCTATGTTGGCCGCTATATGGTGGCAAGGATTACCAGCCTGGATACCAGCATGCGTTCGATTGCCAATGGCAATCTGGAAGAACAGGTGAACGTAAAAGGGGACGACGAAATCGGGGCCATGGCCCGCTCACTCATCAGCTTCCGCGATCAGCTCACCACCCTTCAGGAAGACTTGGTTCAGGCAGGGAAGCTGGCTGCACTCGGCCAGCTATCCGCGGGTATCGCCCATGAGATCAATCAGCCACTTTCAGCAATTGGGCACTATTCACATAACGGTATTCGCCTGCTCAAATCGGGTCGGCTGGAAGACACCGAGAAAAACCTGAATCAGATTTCCAACCTGAAAAAGCGCGCAACAAC
>JAGSHA010000487.1 GCA_023954795.1 Oceanospirillaceae bacterium
GTGTTCCGTCGTGTTGACTGTGACCCCGTGGTAGAGATCGGTGCCCGTGCGCATAACGTCTCTGACACAACCCTGTCCACCAACCTGGCGAAGGACGGTGTACGTATCGCGACAGTAGAGCATCTGCTGTCAGCACTGGCAGGGCTGGGTATTGACAATGCCTATGTAGAGTTGAGTGCGGAAGAAGTGCCTATTATGGACGGCAGTGCAGCGCCGTTTGTATTCCTGATTCAGTCTGCGGGTATCGCAGAACAGGATGCACCCAAGCAGTTTATTCGCATCAAGAAAGAAGTCACTGTCAGCGCAGATGGCAAAACAGCGACCTTTCGTCCATTTAATGGCTTCAAAGTCGGTTTCCGAATCGATTTTGATCATCCCGCCTTTGAAGGACGTAACTCCGAAGCGTGTCTGGACTTTTCCAGCACATCCTTTGTGAAAGAAGTCAGCCGGGCACGTACCTTTGGTTTTATGCGTGATATTGAATATCTACGTTCGCAAAACCTGGTATTAGGCGGCAATTTTGACAATGCCATCGTGGTCGACGATTACCGGATTCTCAATGAAGACGGTCTGCGTTACGAGGATGAGTTCGTCAAACACAAAGTGCTGGATGCCGTTGGTGACCTTTACCTGCTGGGTAAAAGTCTGATCGGCGAGTTCTTTGGTGATAAATCAGGCCACAATCTGAATAACATGCTACTGCGTAAGTTGCTGGAGCAGACGGATGCCTGGGAAGTTGTCACCTTTGAAGGTGAAGCGGCGCAGAATGCACCGATTTCTTATCAGAAGCCTGTTACGGCTGTCTGATTGCTGTTATCTGATCCGCAAAAGTCGAGCCTGGTGCTCGACTTTTTTCGTTTTGGGCGATGAGAATCAGCATAAATTGATTACCCCCACTAAATAATTGCCTCTTGAGATTCTATTCAGCGCCCCAATATGGGTAGAATGGCAGGCCGACGACGGTGGGGGCTATACAAGGTAAGGCTGAGTTGTGCGCAACCTCCCTTATCATTAAGCGTCACGGCTGTGACTGAGAGGGTAACCGCTGCCGGGTTACCTTGTATGACTCCCAATCTTCCCGTCGCGGGAATGACTTTAGTATTCAATAGGTTGATTATTACAGCATGCTGGGCTCACTGTTTAAAAAGGTCTTCGGAAGTAAGAACGATCGCGAACTCAAACGTATGGGTCGGATCGTTAAACAGATTAACGCGCTGGAAGCAGAGCTGGAGTCACTGAGTGATGACCAGCTGAAGGCCAAAACAGACGAGTTCCGCGAACGTCTTGCCGGTGATGCTACGCTGGAGCAGTTGCTGCCAGAAGCATTCGCCGTGGTTCGTGAAGCGTCTAAGCGCGTTATGGATATGCGCCACTTCGATATGCAAATGATCGGTGGTATCTCGCTGCATGACGGCAAAGTTGCCGAAATGCGTACCGGTGAAGGTAAAACCCTGGTAGGTACACTGCCTGTTTACCTGAATGCTCTGGGCGGCGATGGTGTCCACGTGGTTACCGTGAACGACTATCTGGCCAGCCGTGATGCTGAGTGGATGCGTCCACTGTATGAAGCGCTGGGTATGCGGGTAGGGGTGGTGCTGTCACAGCAGGACCCTGAAACCAAGCGGGCTGCCTACAACTCTGACATCACCTATGGCACCAACAACGAATTTGGTTTTGATTACCTGCGCGACAACATGGCGTTCAGCCTTGATGAAAAAGTGCAGCGTGATTTCAACTTCGCCGTGGTCGATGAAGTTGACTCCATCCTGATTGATGAAGCCCGTACGCCACTGATCATCTCCGGCCCGGCTGAAGATGGTTCCGCCACTTACCATGCGGTTAACCTGCTGATCCCGCAGCTGGAACAGTTCCATGGCGAGATCGACATCAAAGACGAGAGTCAGGTGATCGATGAGCACTTTGTGGTGGATGAGAAAAACCGCACGGTTGAGATGACTGAAGCCGGTCATCAGTATGTGGAGCAGCTACTGACCAGGGAAGGCCTGCTGAAAGAAGGTGAAAGCCTGTATGCACCGCATAACCTGAACCTGTTGCACCATGTGCTGGCAGGTTTACGTGCGCATAACCTGTTCCAGCGTGACCGTGACTACATTGTCCAGGAAAATCAGGTGGTGATCGTTGATGAGCACACCGGGCGTATTATGCCAGGTCGTCGCTGGTCTGAAGGCCTGCATCAGGCGGTAGAAGCCA
>JAGSHA010000404.1 GCA_023954795.1 Oceanospirillaceae bacterium
GTGCATCTGACCCGCATGATCGATGGAACGGTCACTGTGGGTCCCAATGCTGTGCTGGCGTTCAAGCGCGAAGGTTATAAACGAACATCGTTAAGCCTGAAGGATACCGCTGAGATGTTGCAGTATCCGGGTCTGCTACGATTGTTGCGTAAGCATTTTCGTACCAGTCTGACTGAGCTAAAAAACTCATTGAGCAAAGCGGGATATCTGAAGTTAGTGCAGAAGTACTGCCCTTCATTGCAGCTTGGTGATCTGCAGCCTTATCCAGCGGGGATTCGTGCACAGGCGGTCGCGTTAGATGGCAGTCTTGTGGATGATTTTCTGTTCGTGAACACTCAGCGTTCGCTGGTGGTGTGCAATGCACCGTCGCCGGCGGCAACCTCTGCGATCCCGATTGGGGCACATATCATTGAGAAATTGTCACGTCAGGTGGATGACGTGTATTGAGATGGGTTGTCGGTAGGAGTCTTGGATCAAAAGGCGAGAACTAGATTGGGTGATCTATGGGTGAGTGTGTTATTCGCCACTTAGAAAGCAGCCATAAAAACAGTGATCAATTGTGAAAAGTCAAATGTGACATTCCTTGGAGATATAAAGGCGATCAGCTCGAATTTTGAGTTTCTGTTGGACCGCTTCCGTCAACTAAGACAGCCTTTTTACTCCGCCTATTTGAGCTATTTTAATACCCTATCCGCTTCGGTCCGATAAGAAATATTGATTTATATCAATTTTATTTTCCGCTCTGCCCCCATTAAACAAGCCAGCGCCATCTACGCTTTATAGACAAAAGCTATAAGAGTGAATCAGGCTGATGAATGCAGATGCTGAAACTCGTACCTTAATTGTTTTAGACGATGAACCGATGATGATTGCCAGTCTGAGGCGCAGGTTAAAGGCTGAAGGCTATGATCAATACATTGTAAAAGGATTTACCCGAGCCAGGGATGCGCTCTGCGAGTTGGAAAAAGGTGAGTGCTTCGTGTTTATATCAGATTTGATGATGCCTGATATTACCGGAGATAAGGTGGTGAAATACATTCAGGAAAAGTATCCCGCTCAGCGCTGTATTGTGATCACCGCCTATGCAGAACGGGGTAAGATCAGTCGAATCGTTAATCTTGGTAATACGGTGGATGTGCTGGCTAAACCGCTTGTTATCGAGCGGTTGGTAAGTACGCTTGATCGGCTGGCCAATCAAAGCACCACGACATCAGTATGAGGGTGTTGAAAATTACTTTCCTGCAAGCGCTGGGTAGGCAGGCTGGGTCGCGCCAAAGACAATACCCAGCTGCTATTTTATTTACGTGCGCTAGTTTAGCGCTTTTTCTTGCCTTTGCTTTTCGCGGGCTTTTTGGTCGCAGGGGTCTTTTTCTTCTTCGGCTTACTTTTCTTCACTTCTTTGGGCATGGCGCGTTTTGGCTCCAGCCCCGGGCAGGTTTCCTGACTGATCTTTTCACCGATATACCGTTCGATACGGTTCAGATTGAGCCAGTCATTGCTATCCACCAGTGACCATGCAAAACCCTGAGAACCATCGCGGCCACTACGGCCAGCGCGGTGCAGATAGATATCACCACGACGAGGCAGGTGCAGGTTCACTACGTGGGTGATATCCAGCAGGTCCAGGCCACGCGCGGCTACGTCGGTTGCGACCATGACTTTCAGGCGTCCACGGCGCATGCGTTTCAGGCGGGTGGTACGCTCGCCTTGTGGCAGCTCGCCATGCAGGCCATCACACATAATGCCGAGGCTTCGAATATAGGTTACCCAGGTATCGACCTGACGACGTGAAGCCACAAAAACGATGGCCTGTTTAATCTCTTTACGGGTAATCAGCGCTTTCAGTACGGCCTGTTTATGGTCATCGTTATCGGTCAGATACACGCTCTGTTTTATATGGCCAGCAACCCCGCGTGGTGATGCCAGTGTCAGCGAGCGGGATTCCTTATTGAGCAGATCCTGCGCAAGTGCTTCAACCTGTCCACCTTCAAGGGTCGCGGAGAACATGAGCGTCTGGCGGGAGATAGGGGTGAGTCCGGCAATTCTGCGGATGTCACCAATAAAGCCCATATCCAGCATACGGTCAGCTTCGTCGATGATCAGCATTTGAGTGACAGAGAGATCCAGCCAGCCTTTGTCGTCCATCTCTAGCAATCGGCCAGGGGTTGCCACCAAGATATCTAAACCTTCACTCAGGGCTTTTTCTTGCATGCCGTAAGGTACGCCGCCAACGATCAGGCTAGCTCGCAGATCGGTTAACGCGATCTGTTTTTCGATGACATGTAGCGTCTGGAGTGCGAGCTCTCGGGTTGGGCTAAGGATCACAACACGTGGCGCGTCCAGCGGTCGGTCCTGCTGATCCAGCAGATGCTGAATAGCTGGCAGTACAAATGCCAGTGTTTTACCGGAACCGGTGGCGGCACAGGCCAACAGATCAACCCCTTCCATGATGGCCGGTACGGCCTGCTTCTGGATATCGGTGGCGTCAGTGAAGCCGTTCTCGGCAAGCGTCTGAAGCAGCTCTAGATCAAGTTGGAGGTCGAGAAATGACATGGTATGAAATTGTTACCTGTGCGCAGTGAATCCGATGACAGAAAATCTGTCGTAAAGGCGGAGATTATACCGGCTGTAGCTCGTCTGCATACCATTGTGTTAAATGATTCAGTAACTGATCACGTTGATTTAACAATGATGGGATCTGATTCTGTGCTTCAGAGAACATATTCCGGCTCGCCAGAAGCACCATTTTGGCGGATTGAGCGTGGATAGCTTTGTGGATTTCGTCCACTTGTTGCCAGCGTTCAGTATGCCCAAAGCGCGTTTGACCATCACCATTGAGCCAGTGACCAAAGCGACATTTAATATGATTCTGCACATCGGTTGGGATGACTTCACTGGTTTCCTGATTCACGTAAGCAATAATCCGACCGACCCAGCTACGATGGTCCACACTGGCCGCGAGCAGTGGGAAGTTTTTCATCGGAATTGGGTTTGCTGTGGCTGAGCGCCATGCCTTGGGTGGGTTGTAGTGTGCAATCCAATCGGGAATAGCGACCGCGGGCATTGGATTTGCGATGGCAAATCCTTGGGCAATATTACAGCCCAGATGCAACAACATCATGCCTTGTTCGATCTCTTCTACACCTTCGGCCACTGTTTTCAGACGGAATGCGGTGGCTAGACCAATGATGCCTTCAACGATGGCCAGATTGTCCGGGTCATCCATTATTTCAGCGACAAAGCTGCAGTCGATTTTAATAGAGTCGGCTGGAAGACGTTTCAGATGTGTCATACTGGAGTAGCCGGTACCAAAGTCATCCAGGGAAAAACCAACGCCCATTCTTCGGCAGCGCTTGATGATGTCGCCAGCGTTACTGATATTTTCCAGAGCGCTGTTTTCCAGTATCTCCA
>JAGSHA010000099.1 GCA_023954795.1 Oceanospirillaceae bacterium
AATATCTCAGTCATAAACCAGTCAGCATACTCAGATTGAGTCAGTGTCGGCTCACGCCCCTGCTCCTTAATCAACGCAGCAAACTGGACCTCGAAAGTAGCCCATAGAGTATTGATCGTCTCCAACAACCATTCCTGATAGGCATGACGCTGCTGCACATCCCCATCGAGAGCACTTTGGCCTGCATAATTCAGCAAAAGATTGCCAATAATCGAACCAATATCAAACGCGATTGGCCCACAAAACGCGAACTCAGGATCAATAACTTTTGTACCTGTCGCGTTAGCGAAAACCGATCCTGAGTGCAGGTCCGCGTGCAACAACGCTTGAGGCTGACTAAGGAACTTGGCCTTCAGCTTCGCAACTTCGAATTTAAGTGTCGAGTCACTCCATAACGTTTCTGCTTCTATACGGATGTGATCGTTGATGCTGTTTCGTTCGTGATCGCAGTAGGGATCAAGGAAGAAGAGGTCTTCCGTAATTTTGCAAAGATCAGGATTCGTGAAACCGCTGACCTGATCTTTCTTCTCGTAAGCATCGAGATAGAAGTCAGAGGTATAGAAGGTCGTCTGGGCTATAAAGCGGCCCAAATGATTACCCAACAACGGCAACTCCCGACGTTCAATCAGCAGGTGTCTCAGGTTTTCATGGGAACCAATATCCTCCATCACGATGGCACAGAGTTGTTGGTCAAAATGATAAACTTCGGGTGCCAGATCGGGACAGTACTTACCCGCAATTTGCAGCGCCTCCGCTTCAATGCGGATACGATCCTGCGACAGCGGCCAACCCTCGCCAATGATGCGTACATAAGGCAGGGCTTGCTTCACTATCACACTCAAACCGTGCTGATCGGAAATCCGGTATACAAAGTTGATGTTACCGTCACCAATTTCGCTAACCACCAGCGCCGCATCTGCCGCAAACAAATCTGTGTGCTGTGACACAAACCCAACTAACTCTTCATCCGTTTCGAACTTTTTGAAATTCATAGGGTTACCTTAATAACCTGATACCACTCAATCTGATGTCTCCTACCCTTCCCTGCCCACTCGCAGTTAAAACAGAGAGAGTTCCCCGTATAGGGAAGCTCTGCTAAGGTACTGCGCACATTCTCACAAAGCGAAACAGTTTGCCAATGAAAGACCTCCTCGCCACCAGCATCCGCTGTCTCGACAACCAACTTGAAGTCCTTGATCAACACCAGCTACCCCATAGTGAGATCTGGCTTCCCTGTCGAACTGCTGACGATATGATCAACATGATTAAAAAACTTCAGATTCGAGGGGCGCCTTTGATCGGTATCGGCGCGAGCCTCTTGCTGGCGCGCTTGGCTGAAGATGGCATGAGTGAAGCCGATCTCCGTAAAGCAGCCACGCGATTGCGCGCGGCCCGCCCTACTGCGGTCAACCTGATGAATAATCTGGACTCCATGTTAGCTGCACTTGATACAGGCGGCCCTGAAGCATTGCCCTGCACTGCAGCACAGCTGTTTGAAGAGGACGTTCGCTTGTGCCAGAAAATGTCAGCCAACGGGGCCGATCTGATTGCTGCTGGCAGCAACATTCTGACCCACTGCAACACAGGCAGTCTGGCGACCGCCGGTGCGGGCACCGCCATCGGAGTAATAGCAGCACTGCAGACCCAGGATAAACACCCCCATGTCTATGTCGACGAGACGCGTCCGCTGCTTCAAGGGGGACGCCTCACCGCGTGGGAAATGCAAAACCTGGGTGTTGATTACACGCTAATTTGCGACAACATGGCCGCCCTCCTGATGGCACAAGGCAAGGTAGACGTCATTTTAGTCGGCTCTGATCGTATTGCCGCCAATGGCGATTTCGCCAATAAAGTCGGAACCTATTCACTCGCCGTTAACGCACATTATCATCAGGTGCCGTTCTACGTTGTGGCGCCTTACACCACCGTCGATCCAGAATGCCCAAACGGTGCGGCCATCCCGATTGAGGAGCGCAGTGCAAAAGAGGTACAAGGCGTTAGCGGAAGTTTTGGCGAAGTTATCTGGAGCCCCGAAAGTGCCAGGGTATTTAACCCAGCGTTTGACGTCACCCCGGCCAAGCTGGTCACCGGCTGGATTTTAGATAACGGCGTACTTGATCAGGAACAAATCAATAACGGTGCCCTACTTCACCTGAATAGCTAAGGCATCGCACATGCGCCAATTAGAATACACGTAAGATAACGGTATAAAATCAGGAACAAAAAAAAGCCTGACATTGCGATGATTGCTGTCAGGCTTTTTAGATGCCAATTACGAACAGGCGAGATCAGCCGTCAAATTTTGGAAATCCATCGGCAATCGCATCACCGGTATAGTTTGCCACCCAACCATCCGGATTATTAAAGAAGCGGATAGCGGTAAAGTCAGGGTTTGGTCCCATATCAAACCAGTGACGGGCATTGGCAGGCACTGAAATCAGATCATCTTTGCAGCAATGCACCTGATAAACCTGATCCTCGATATGCAGGTAGAACATACCCTCACCCCTCACAAAGAAGCGGACCTCATCTTCACTATGGGTATGCTCACTCAGGAACTTCTGACGCAACTCATCTTTCATCGGATTATCAGCCGCCAGACTGATGGTATCTACGGTGACATAACCTTCTGTCGCCTTCAGCTCATCAATCTGTAAGCTGTAGGCGGCCAAAATGGTATCAGCCGAAGTTTCAGCGGTAATCACCTGTGTCGCTTCCCAGCGTTCAAAACGGATGCCTACGAAGGCCAGGGCTTCAGCAATATCCATATAATCTTCACTGTGCTTTAACACAGCCTGCGGATTGCCTTCCTGATATACGGTCAACGCGCTCACGTCCAACTCCTTTATAATTCGATCTCATCAAAACTGGTGACCATTGTATGCGAACACGTCTCCGGCTCTTCATCACGTGCCAGTAATACCGTCTGCATACCCGCAGCCCGAGCCGCATCCAGCTCTTCGCTCACATCAGACAGAAACAACACCTCTGCTGCATCGCGCCCCATAACACCAGCAATCGCTTCATACGATGCCTGCTCGCGCTTATGACCCGTTGTCGTATCAAAATAACCGCTGAACAGGTCCGTAATGTCACCCGCATCGCTATAACCAAACAACAGTTTTTGTGCTTTTACGGATCCTGACGAAAACACATAAAGCTGCAACCCCTGCTCATGCCAGCTCTGCAAATAGGTCATCGCATCATGATAAAGATGACCGGTAAAGTCACCTTGCTGATAGCCCTCAACCCAGATCAAGCCCTGCAGCGCTTTTAGTGCAGTGACTTTCTTATCCTGTTCGATCCAATTCAAAAAGGCACTGATCAGTGTCTCCAGATCAGCCTCCGGTTCTGACAGCTCGCTACGCGCATCTGCCAGAATCGCTTGAACTGCACCATCTTCCGCATGCTCTCGCACATAGTCTGGCAAGTATTTCACCGCATAGGGAAACAGGGTTTTATGGACAAAATTGATATCCGTTGTCGTGCCTTCGATATCAGTCAGGATCGCTTTGATGCTCATTTAACGTGCTCCCATCCGGCGCATTTCCAATGCACAGGCGAATAAAAACTCTAAACCTTCCAGGTGGCGCCGGGCCTCCTGCATATCTTTACCCCAGGCATATAAGCCGTGGCCACTCACCAAAAAACCCCAGCGTAGTGGTTCGTCCACCCAACGCCCCGCCAACAGCCCGGCCAAACCCTGCATATCCTGTGTGTTATCAAATACAGCTAAACGAATGGTTTCGTCATGAGTTGTATTACCCGCTAGAGATTTCTGCATCTCATATCCACTCAACTCAAGCCAGTCGCGAGTTTCAAGACGTGACAATACCGTTGATGCAACCGAGTGCGTATGCAGGACAGCCCCAATTTGAGGGGAGAGCGAATATAAACGGGTATGAAGCAGGGTTTCAGCAGATGGCTTACGGTCAGATACATCAGCTTTAGGCTGACCTGACAGATCGACCTCCAACATATCCTGTTCCGATAGATGGCCCTTGTGACAACCCGAGGCCGTGACCAGAGCCGTTTCTGAATCGAGCCGAATAGAGAAGTTGCCGCCGGTCGCCGGACACCAGCCTTGCTGATCGATCCAGCGACCCGCGTCGATAATCTGTTGTGCGTACACTTTTAATCTATCGCCTTGCAGCTAATCAAAGCCGCTAGTGTACTGCAAATCACGTATTCAGACAGACTCCTTTTTACGTGGCGAACCTGATCAATGGGGAAGGTAAATCTCGAAATGCGGATACTTGCTCAACTCGGGATCGCCTTGCTCACCAGACCAGTGTAATCGATGGGTGACAACACCCTCATCATACAACCGATCAGCTAAACCTCGCACATAACCTCCAAACCAATACCAGCGCCGCATATCATCTTCATCAATATCAACCGGCATGACGTCCACAGCCATACTGGGTTTGTCATTATGATGACTTTCCGGCCAGTGAAACCCTGAGCGTCCCTCTTCATAGGCTTGCTCTTGCTCATCATGCGAGCGGTATCCACAGCTAATTTCACAATCCACCGTACGTTCAACGGCAGCAAAAATAGACTGTAGATCATGATGGCAAGTTTTAAGTTGTTGCTGACTCTGTTTGCTAAAACTGGGCATAACCAGACCCTCTCTGATGACGGGTTTGACAGGGGTTCCAGTAGAAAAGATAGCTTAGAACGCAAAAACCCGGTGCGAGAGAACTTTCAAATTGTTCCCTCACACCGGGCTTTAGTTGCAGCAGATTCATCCGCCGCCCAAATTGACCTTAGTGCTGGTGCCCACCGACGCCATGCGCATGACCATGATCCAGCTCTTCCTGTGTAGCGGCACGCACTTCTGTCACTTCGATATCAAACTGTAAGTGCTTGCCTGCCAACGGATGGTTGGTATCCAGATCAACATTTTTCAGACCCACTTTAACCACGGTTGCATCACGCGGCCCCTGCTCGGTATTCACCTTTACAGACTGCCCCGGTTTCAGGCGACCTTTAGTAAGCAGATGCTTCGTCGGCACACGCTGGGTATTTCCTTCCTGGCGTTCGCCGTAGCCATCAACAGGCGCCAGCGCCACACTTAGTTTGTCACCCACCTGCTTGTCGGTCAGTGCCTCTTCAATCTTCGGAAAGATATTCTGATGTCCATGTAAAAACGCCATCGGCTCAACATCATAGGAGGATTCGATCTGTTCACCGTCCACTTCAGACAGCACATAGTGAAATGTCACAACAGTATCTTTAGTAATTTGCATCGTTCTCTCTCAGTTACGTCCCCAGGGAGTACTCTGGGTTTTAATATACAGATCTTCCACCTTTGTCCGTGCCCAAGGCGTTTTACGTAAAAACTTCAGGCTCGACTTCACACTGGGATCTTTCTTGAAGCAGCGAATATCGATCAACTGCCCCAATCTTTCCCAACCGTAGTGTTCTTCAAGCTCCGTCACGATACGTTCCAACGTAATACCGTGGAGCGGATTATTTTTCTGCTGCTGAGTCATTAAACAACCATTTGACGGGCACCGCAGGTGCCAGATGAAAGAATGGCACTCATTATACGTCAGCTTGCGCGAAGAGGCTTGCTTGACGAACAGTCGATCTTCATCAACGTTTAAGATATGGAATGATCAATTCTTAACCTCCCTATGAGGTATTGAGGTGGTCCTATGACCGATCCACTATGGCAACCGTCAGCTGAGCAGATGAGCAACTGCCAGTTGTGGCAGTTTATGCATCAGATAAATACTCATCATCACCATCACCTGTCATCTTACGGTGAAGTGCACCGCTGGTCCGTAAAGCATCCCGAACTGTTTTGGCAACTGGTGTGGAACTTCAGTGAAATTATCGCCTCAGCCGACAGCGACCATATTCTGCAACGCGAGCGCCCATTTTATAAAAGCCGCTGGTTTCCCGAAGCTCGCCTGAACTTTGCTGAAAACCTACTCCGCTATCGAGACGAACACACCGCCATCGTCAGCTGGAACGAAGAGGGGAAACACTGTTCACTGACCTATGCAGAACTCTTCACTCAGGTTGCGAACGTTGCTCATGCCTTAAAAGCGCATGGCATCTTGCCTGGAGATCGAATTGCAGGCTATATGCCCAATATCGCGGAAGCGGTCATCGTCATGCTCGCTGCCACCTCTTTAGGAGCCGTCTGGAGTGCCTGCTCACCCGACTTTGGCATTCAGGGCACACTTGACCGCTTTGGCCAAATCCAGCCACGGCTGATCTTTACCGCCGATGGCTCTTACTACAACGGCCAGCAAACCGACTGCCTCCATACAATCAACAGCGTGGCTCAAAAAATTGATTCAGTAGAAAAGATCATCGTCATACCTTATCTCCACAAGAAGCCGGATATAAAAGACATTCACAAAGCCGTACTATTCAGCGAGTTTGCCCCCGATCAGCAACCTGCAGCTATCGACTTTCTGCAACAACGGTTTAACGACCCGCTCTACATACTCTACTCATCCGGCACCACCGGTGTACCTAAATGTATCGTACACAGTGTGGGGGGCACGCTAATTCAGCATATCAAGGAACACCGTTTACACCTGAACCTGAACCGTGAAGACACCTTCTTCTACTACACCACGTGCGGCTGGATGATGTGGAATTGGCTCGTCAGCGGGTTGGCCACCGGGGCTAAACTGGTTTTGTATGACGGAGCCCCCTTTGCACCTGATGTAGAGGTACTTTGGAAGCTCGCCGATAGTGAAGAGATCAGCATGATGGGCGTCAGCGCCAAGTATCTGTCAGCCATGGAGAAAACCGGACTTTCTCCGATGAATGATTATGCACTCACCCGGTTACGGGTACTGCTGTCAACGGGTTCACCTCTTTCCCACGAAAGCTTTGAGTATGTCTACCAACATATTAAAACCAACCTGATGCTGGCATCTATCTCCGGGGGTACGGACATCATTTCCTGCTTTGCCCTTGGCTGCCCTATTCGCCCCGTGTACCCAGGCGAAATACAGTGCCGGGGGCTCGGCATGGAGGTTGCTGTGTTTAACGATCATGGACAATCCGTGACCGGAGAAAAGGGTGAGCTGGTCTGCACCGCGCCTTTCCCGTCTATGCCCATTGGATTCTGGGATGATCCGGAACAGATCCGTTACCATGAAACCTATTTTTCCCGCTTCACCAACGTCTGGGCACATGGCGATTACGCAGAGATTACGGATCATGACGGTCTGATTATCTACGGACGTTCTGATGCAGTGCTGAACCCGGGCGGCGTACGTATCGGTACAGCTGAAATCTATAGACAAGTAGAACAGCTAGAAGAGGTGATGGAGAGTATCTGCGTCGGACAACCCTGGAACGGAGACGTCCGGGTCATTCTGTTTGTTCGCTTACAAGCGGATATGACGTTGGATAGCGCACTGGTTGAAAAGATCAAAGGGGCAATTCTACGAAACACCAGCCCGCATCATGTCCCCGACAAAGTGATTCAGGTCGCCGACATACCGCATACCCTAAGCGGAAAAATTGTCGAGCTCGCCGTTAAACAGGTGGTCATGAATGAAGTTGTCGCTAACACCGATGCATTGGCTAATCCCGAAGCCTTAGAGCTATACCGAAACTTGCCTGTCCTGCAATAAAGCCACCCGCGACAGAAACACCTGAACGAAAAACCCCAGCGAGAGCAAGCTCTGGCTGGGGTTCAAACGCCTTATACACCATGTCGTGAAACTAAAAAGTTACGCGCGATACCTTAACTACACTTCAAGCAACGTAACCTGTATGTGATATGGTTTTATCAAACCAGAACTGCATCCTCATCCATGTCGTCTGCATCAACACCTGCATCAGAATCCACCTCTTCAGGTTTCTGAGTGCCTTTTTTGTTGACGTGTTTCTGGTGGATTTTATCCAACTGACGATCGATTTTATCTTCCAGCCCATCTAATGCTGCGTACAAGTTTGCCGCTTCAGATTTGGCAAATACATCCTTACCAGCAACGTGAACTGTTGCTTCTACTACGGCAGAACGCTCATCAGACTTTTCAATAGTCACCTGGGCACTGGTAATAGCTTCATAGCGTTCTGCACTACTTTCCAACCATGCGTTGATACGATCACGCAGGGAATCAGATACTTTGCTGTCATTTCGGTTAGTGATGTTAACGTTCATAACGAATCCTTACTACTGAGTCACGGTTGACACTTATACTAATACCATGCCCCGAAATGTTTACAATAACTTTTTGTAACTCACTGATATAAAAAATGATTTCTGTCAGTTTTTTGCTGCAGTCGCAACACTGAAAGAACTACAGTTCAGAAACTAAAAGGCGCGTGAGCTTTGCAGCAGAAATCTCCTGACAACCCGATACATTCTGCCCTGCCCAAAGTGGCGTAAAGTCAGCTTTACCCGCACTCTCGGAGGCCGCACGCAGTGGGCCTATCGCAGTGCTCGCAAACGGAAACACCGGAGGCAGATCAGACAGCGGTCCTAGTTCTTGCATCACCCTGTTCACGATGCCTCGCGCTGGACGTCCAGAGAACAGATTGGTCACCGCTGTATGATGCGCTGCACCATCAGACAAAATTTTACGGTGCACTGCACTAGTCTTTGCTTCAGGGCATAACATATAAGCCGTTCCGACCTGTGCACCTGCCGCACCCAGGGTAATAACTGAAGACACACCCTGAGCATCTGCGATACCTCCCGCCGCAATGACCGGAATATCCACTGCACTAACAATCTGTGGCAACAGAGCCAACGTACCTGCCTGGGTCGTCAAATCATCCGACAAAAACATGCCGCGATGCCCGCCCGCTTCGAGACCTTGCGCAATGATGCCATCAGCTCCATTGGCTTCAAGCCAGCGCGCTTCCGCAACAGTCGTTGCACTCGAGAGGACTTTTGCGCCCCACGCCTTTACCCGTGTCAGCAACTCAGGGGTCGGCAGACCAAAATGAAAACTCACCACCGCCGGTTTAAACTCAGCCAACAGATCAGCGGCTTGCGCGCTAAATGGTACGCGTGCAGCCCCCTCCGGGATATTTTCTGAGTCAATACCAAGCTCTTCGTAATAGGGGAGCAGCGCTGCACGCCAGCGTGACTCGCGCTCCGCATCAGGCTCAGGTTGCTGATGGCAAAAGAAATTGACGTTGTAGGGCTTATCCGTTGCCGCGGTGATACGTTCCAGTTCAGTGCGCATGGCGTCCAGGCTGAGCATTCCGCACGGTAAAGAACCCAACCCGCCTGCATTGGACACAGCAATCGTCAACTCACTGCCCTGCACGCCTGCCATCGGGGCTTGAATAACAGGCGGTTCGATATTCAGAAACTCAGTGAGCTGCATCGCCCTGAGCATTTTCCAGTGCTGCACTTTCCTTGGCTTTCTCTGCCTTCTGTTGCTCCTGCCACACCCGCATCGCTTCGTAATAGTTGTCCCATACGCAGGGGGAACAA
>JAGSHA010000398.1 GCA_023954795.1 Oceanospirillaceae bacterium
AACAGATCGCTGAGTTGAGCCGCTGTTGGTAGTTTGTTGGGTACCGGGCCTGAACCTAACATCAGACGTGATGTATCGACCCGAACTGCTCCGGGGATATGGCCGCTGTTGTAAGTCTCTTCGTCGGATAGATCGATGATCAGCAGATTTGGATTGTTTAGCTGTTGGGCGAGATCTGCAGCTTCGATGACCAAGGGCAAACTCATATGATGGCTCCGTATATTACGCTATGACGTGAATCATATATCAAAGCGGCGGGAAACTCAGCCGTATCAGTTTGTCTCAGATTGGGCGGCGAGTAGATTCTTGAATGCCTGTCCGGCTGCGGTGCAGATATAGCGAGCACGTTTATTGTGGAAGTCGTCAATGGCCTGGTCGCGATTGTCTGTATGCACGATCGCCACCGCTTTATTACCAGAAAAGATAGACATCAGAATAGCGCCGCTTTCAGGGATAAACGGATGGTAGTTTTCTGGCATTGACTGCAACATCTTTTCTCGGGTTTGTGGGGTAATCCAGATATAACCCGGTTTGTCACACAGACGCTTAAAGAGTGAGGGAATTTCCAGATCAAACTGGTAACTGGCCAACGGGTCGTCTTTGGGAATGCCGGACGACAGCGTGGAGACCATCTTTTTATTGTGTACCCGATAGAGGGTCGTGTGGTGCATGCCCAAACCATCGTGCAGGGCTTTTACCGTGCACTGCAAGACGTGTCCGGGTGTCTTGATTTGTGGTGATCCTTTAATAAAGGCCGCGGCGAGTTTCTTAAGCAACTCTTCGTTCTTACAGCTGGCATCAACTGGAGCGTACGCGGTGCGAATGATCTCTTGTTCAGGCGCTTTGCTGCGTAACGGTTTGCGACGAGCCGCAGGTTTTGGGCAATCTATCAGGACGGTTTCAATCTCTTTTATCGAGATCTTGTAGCTGGGCACCAGATCGGATTCCAGCATGAGCAGCTCGGTTGCCGGAGCCAGGGTGCCGGGAACATTAAAAATCCGTGATGCAACCGCACAGTTCTGATGCAGCTTGCCCACAACATCGGCGGTATTTTCACCCAGATAATCGCTGATGATCATGCATAACTGTTTGGCTTTTTTCTGCTGCCAGCCAAATGACGCGGTAATGGCCAGCCAGTTGGCGAGTTTGACCGGGAAGTACTTCTGTTGGATCAGATGATTCAGCTCGCGGCGTTCATCGTCTTCAATGGTTGGATCGCGCAATGCATGGCGATGCATGACATCGATAATGTCGCGACCCGGTGAAGTGTCATGATCCAGGCTTTCAATGGTCAGTTCCGGCAATCCCCATTCCATTGCCAGGTCATGAGAGATTTCTTGAATGGTGCAGCCCAAAACATCGGTTTCAGCGAGTACAACATCGATCTCGTGTTCGCGAATCTTTTGATGGATCAGACTCATATGCAGGGGGGCATGCAGCCACATCATCCAGTGCCCGATGCCATAAAACAGGGCGGCGAGTTGCAGCTCATCGGCAAAGACATTACCACGTCCTTTCAGCCATTCATGTACCTGAATCGAGGCATGGTGGCTGTTGGCGATAGAGCGGAAATAGAGTTTGTGCGATACCGAACCGGCATTTAAACGGATCAGCTCAAGTTGCTGGATGCATTGCTCTATCCGATCAAATCCCAGCGAGTGAACGGCATGTTCGATGCTGGTGACGGCGGAGCCTTTTTCGCTATGCAGTTTGTTGGCCAGACGGACAAGGTAGATACAGACAGTAGGATCGGATTTGATCTGATTGCAGAGGGATTGCAAGGTTGTCGCGTCACTCTGAACGGCACGAGAAAGACGTTGCTGGACGCTGCTGCGCACCGGCAAAGGCTTCTCTTTCAGATAGGTGATCCAGCTATCCAGATCCTGTGGCGATTCTTGCAAACTCATTGGCCTGTGTCCGTTGCTCAACTGCCCTCGATGACTACCAGCTGTCTTGTTCATCCAGTGATGCGAGGATGTGCTTGAAGCTTTGCCAGCGGGCTTCGCTGATTTTTCCGTCTGCGATGGCGTCTTTTAGCGCACAACCCGGTTCCTTTTCATGTTTACAGTCGCGGAACCGGCAATGCCCGGTGTGTTCCCTCAGCTCCCTGAAGCCATCGATCAGATCTTCCGGATCGATATGCCAGAGCCCGAATTCACGTATCCCTGGTGAATCTATCAGGTCACCACCGTCAGGGAAATGAAAAAGTCGTGCTGTGGTGGTGGTATGGCGTCCCTTGCGGGTCTGTACTGACAGCTCACCTACCTTTAGATCGACACCTGGTAGCAAAACATTAATTAAAGATGATTTTCCGACCCCGGATTGGCCAACAAAAACGCTGATCCGGTCTTTCAGGTGATCTTTAAGTTCAACCAGTCCGTTCTGTGTTGAAGATGAAGCATGGAGTACCTGGTAACCAATGCTTTTATAGCGCGCTAGCATTGTTTCGATACGCTCACGGTTGTTGTCGTCGAGCAGATCGGTTTTATTTAGCAGGATAACAGGCTCAATACCGCTGAGCTCGGCCGCAACCAGATAACGGTCGATCAGGTTGGCGTGCGCCAGAGGTTCAACTGCAACGGTGACTACAATGTAATCGATGTTGGCTGCAACCGGTTTCATTTCGCCATAAGGGTTAGGGCGGACCAGTTCGGCTTTACGCTCGAGCTTGGCAACCACGACACCCCCATCGGGATTAGCGCGCCAGATAACCTGGTCCCCTGTGACCAGCTGTCCGAGATTCGTGCGCATGTGGCAGCGAACAATTTCGCCTTTGCGTTCGCCTTCAGAGGCTTCTACGTCAACCTGGCGGCCAAAGTGAGAGATGATCAGGCCGTGTTGTTCCGGGCCCAGATCGCCACCATCCAGTTGATCGTCGATGGATGAGTCTTTCTTGGCGGCGCGGGCGGTGCGCTCGTCCTGAATTTTCTGTATACGCCAAGCCTGGCGACGGGTCAGTTTACGTTTTGCCATGAAAGAAGCGGGGACCACCTGTGTGTCAGATTCGGTTTGCCATTCCGCCCAGATCCGTTATTTGATCTATTGTTGGGGGTGGCTAAAGCACTAAGCTAAGGTATTCTAACCTATAGAAAAATATTAACGAGCCTTTTGGTATAGCGGGATGCATAACGGATAACTCTGTTATATCCGGCGATGAGGGCATTTATCGGATGTGGAGGTTTTACCAGCGTGCGTACAAGTAATCTGGTTTGGATAGATCTGGAGATGACGGGCCTGGACCCGGATAGCGATTACATCATCGAGATTGCAACCATCGTCACCGATGCCAATCTGAATGTTGTGGCAGAAGGACCTACGATGGCGATTCATCAGCCAGACTCGGCTCTGGATGCGATGGACGAGTGGTGCACCAATCAGCACGGTAAGTCTGGTTTGACCCAGCGGGTGAAAGACAGCGAAATCAGTGAGCGTGAAGCGGAACAGCGCACGATCGAGTTCTTGCTGGAGCACGTGGATAAGGG
>JAGSHA010000286.1 GCA_023954795.1 Oceanospirillaceae bacterium
ACCAGTTAACCAGTACAATTCTATTGAGCTGCTTCATCGGCGCCCGCCCCTTCTTCAATCTGTTCGTTTTCTTGCGCCGCAGCTTCGGCTTCAATTTCTACTTCGTTTTCACACAAGCCTTCAAGCTGGCCGATATAGTCCTCGACCACGACCTGTCGGATAACCGGGTTGATTCGCAACGGCAGGTTTTTAGGGTCGGATTCTTCAGCTTTACCGCGCTCGATCAAACCATGACGTGAGAACAGCGACAAAACCTCTTTCAAGCGAGTTTCGTTCGGGATTTCCTTTCCGGTCAGGTTCTCATAGGTTGAAAGCAGCTCATCAGTGCAAGTAAACGCTTTACCCCCATCCACCTCAAAGGATTCCAGTTTCTGCTCATACTGCTGGCGTAGACACAACAGCAACAAAGACTCATCCAGTTTCAGGCGCAGGTATCGCTCTTCGCCTTTTGGCAAAATACCCATATAGGCTTCATCAGGCTGGTACACGAAGCTCCAGCCTATCGCTTCAAGCAGGTTGGTAAAGTAATCCACATGGGATGCCACCAAAAAGTAGCTTTCACGGTGTGCAGGACGATCCGCGTAAAGAAACTGGTGGGTCAGCAACTGGTTGGCAGCACGCGAAAAATCGGCTGCCTGATATTTGTCACTGCGACTGATGATTTTTTGCAGGTCACCTAACATCTAGCGTTTCCTTTGGATCACGAAATCCCGGCACTTAACCATGCCGGCAACATTGACATACTGTTCTTCAAAACGGATATCGTATTTCTCGATCGTTTTGCGGGCTTTTTTCCCCATCGAAGGCAAATGGCGTACATAACTGAAGCAGATGTAGTCTTCGATGGTCTGGATATCAAACTCACTGGCGTTGATCAGATCACGACCAATCAGGTGGCGTTCCAGATACATTTCCACCTTGTCCGGGCTGACGTCACGACGATCTTTATATTCTTTAAACAGGCGTCGTAACTCCAGTACACGCGGATCGATCTCAGACTGCGTAATGACCCTGGGTTCTGTCTGTACACGACGTCGGATTGGCGAGCGCACACTGCGATCACAGATAAAGCCCTGCTCTTCCAGCGTGGTAATCGGTGGTAACTCAGATTCATCTCTACGCGCGATTTCAGTGATCGCACGGGAGATACGTGCAGCCATACCCGGCGTGGTTTTGTCCATGTAACGAACGGTATCCGCCACACGTTTTTCCAACCGGTAACGGAAATCATCGATCGTTGCCAGACGCTGATCTACGGACTCAAAGATACGGATGATACGGTTGATATGCTGATGCACCAAACCTTCAGCATCGTGGTAATCCGTTTCATACTGCTCCTGATAATGTTTAGTCAGGAGATCAACTTTGTAAGCGTCAAATTGCAGTTCCCGTAACATCGACAGGATCTGGCGGCGGAAACGGAACGGGTTGTTCTTGGTTTTCAGCGTCTTATAGTCGGAGACCAGGATGTGCTCTACGAAACGTTCAAAGAAGTTCCGCACAATCTCCTGAGGATTATTGCTCTGCGACAAGTTGATTTTCAGCTCACGCAGGCCCAGCATCATATCCGTCAGATGGGCACTAAAATCAGAGGCGGTCTGTGAAGCTTCTGCCAATGTGATACCACGCCCAGCCGGGTCACTGATCGCCGCTTCCAGCGAGCTGAGTACGTTCAGTACCGCACCACCGTAACTGCGTTTTTCCAGCTTGGAGATCGACACAAGTGTCCGCAGCAGAAAGCTGATTGAAGGCGACAACAGCACATAGGTACGATAAACCCGCTGCTCCTCTTCCAGCCATCCGGTAGTCACCAGACGACGGTAGATTCGACTGGCATATTCACTGCTGGAACGCGGTATCTCAACCTGATCTTCGCCATCGTCCTCTTCAGGCACCCAGCGCCTCACACCCATACGGATCACCGTATCTTCAATGGTGGAACGCACCAAATCTTTGGGCACGAAGGGATCAATCAGATCCTCATCAAAAAACACATCCGCCAACGACAACAAAACCACCTGATATATCTGGCGGTTCTGCCCCGAAAGCGGCATAAATAAGTCATCAGGCAACTTATGAAAGAGCATCTGAACCCTTAAATTCTTAACGCTGTTGGTGTCTGCTTTTACAGACCGAAGTGATGGATTTTAGCCCAGCCTGCGCTGACAAAAAAGGGATAACCCTCTCTACCTGAAGGACTTTCAGGACAAGCCCGCATTTCGGCTCAAAATGATCGTTTGCAATCCTGTTTTACAATGCCAGAAACAACAAAGCCACAGTGATTAACCTCAACCACTGTGGCTTTGAACACGCTTCAGATAACGTCAACTTTTATAAAAGAGAGCCTTAGCATCCTGCAGACGCTGATAGGCTTCCAGCATACCGACGTGACTCGCAAATTGGTGCAATGAACCATCGTCACATGGTAGATCAGACAGTACAGATTCACCCGCTAACATTTGCAGACTGCGATCAACATACTCGCCTTTATGCGCCAGACGCAGAACCGCTTCGTAGCTTGTCAGGTTACGCTCATCATCCAGCTCAAATGACAGGCACTGGAATAAGCAGCGGTACAGAGCAGTGCGCTCATCAGACAGATGCCCGAAGTGCAGCGTCCATTCAACCCAAGCGTGAGCACTCTCCAAGTCGCCTGTCATCAGACATAACAAAACCTTCAACTCACCCATACGCAGCGTCTGCCAAGGCGTACCGGGATCAGGCACAATCCCTAAAAACTCAGCGACAGGTTGCTGATCATCAACGCTCAGCTCTTCTAGCTCTTCCAGCAGCGCTTCGTATCCGGCATGGTCCAGCTCTGGCAAGTGCAAGCAACGGCGGCGGAAAGGCACACCCGATGCGTTATTATCCCAAACCAAATCTTCCACCGGATAGATTTCCGACATGCCCGGTACAACAATACGGCAGCTGTATATGCCCAGATGCTCGTAATCAGCGATATAGATATCCATATCCACGCGGTGGATCAGGTGGCACAAGTGATCAAACTCGGCTTTGGTATCGCCCTCGATATTCCACTCGGTAAATTCGTAGTCACTCTTACCGGCCAACAGATCCCAAACGACAATACCGCTGGAATCGATGAAATGGGTTTCAAGATTATGCTGATCAGCAACATCCTGAATATCAAAGCTTGGTGCAGGAAATACATCCAATTGATCTAATGTACGTCCTTGCAATAGCTCAGTCACCGTACGTTCCAACGCCACTTCAAATTTTGGGTGAGCACCAAAGGACGCACAAACACCGCCATTTTCTGGGTTCAACAGAGTCACATTGACCAGCGGAAACTTACCGCCCAATGAAGCATCTTTAACCACCACACCAAAACCACGACTGCGCAGAGCCTCAATGGCAGCTTCAATACGCGGATAACGCGACACAACCTCATCAGGAATGCTAGGCAGACTGATGCCCGACGAGATAATCGTGTTCTTAATATGGCGCTCAAAAATCTCAGACAGCGCTTGTACACGCGCTTCCCACTGAGTGTTGCCAGCTGACATGCCGTTGCTGACATACAGGTTGCCGATAATATTCACCGGAAACCAGACCTGATCGCCCGTACGCTGTCGTTCAAACGGGATCGCACAGATGCCACGACGCGCATTCCCTGAGTTGGTATCAACTAACATCGGTGCTGTCAGCTCACCACTGAAGTTGTAATGATGCAGTGTAGGCTCGTCTAACAGACCTTCTGGAATTTCGTCACCTTCCAGTGAGAACCAGCGCTCATTTGGATAATGCACAAATGCGCCTTCAGCGACGGAGTTACCCCAAAAATAGTCAGCAAAGAAGTAATTACAGCTTAAGCGCTCAAAATACTCACCTAGCGCACTCGCCAAAGCAGCTTCACGGGTCGCCCCTTTGCCGTTGGTAAATAGCATTGGATAACTACGGTCGCGGATATGTACCGACCATACATTGGGTACCGGATTCAACCAACGCACTTCTTCGATATCAAAGCCTAACTGGCGCAAGCCATTGGTCATACGTCTGATGGATTCTTCCAACGGCGCATCTTTACCAAGAATTCGGGTCATTCTGAATAATCCTCTGTTGGGATCACACCAACATTACTTATCGGGTTCAGTCTGAAGGATCAGCTTCAAACAACAGCCACAGCGGTTATCCGCGTAAAGTCTTTTTATAAGCGAAGGCGTAAAGCAACTTGATACTGCTTTAGTCTGAACAATGCGTTCCCGATCAATGGGTCCGGCTTTCTTGAGCAAGCGATTATAACGCAAATACAGAAGCAACTGTGATCAACTGATCTTATTGAAATTATTTAAAAAAAAACCCTTGACGGTCTCCGGGGGCATCATTAATATACGCCGCCACTGGTTGAGACGATTCCTCGATAGCTCAGTTGGTAGAGCAGTAGACTGTTAATCTATTGGTCGCTGGTTCGAGTCCAGCTCGAGGAGCCAACCTCGGTATCAATCAGTAAAGGTAAGTGTTTAAATGTTCCTCGATAGCTCAGTTGGTAGAGCAGTAGACTGTTAATCTATTGGTCGCTGGTTCGAGTCCAGCTCGAGGAGCCAATCGGAGTGTAGCGCAGCT
>JAGSHA010000061.1 GCA_023954795.1 Oceanospirillaceae bacterium
ACGCAGAATGGTGTACGCATCACTGGAAAGGCGTGCGCTGACGAACTCATAAGCGGTCTGACGCAGATACCAGCTATTGGCCAGCCAAAGCACCACAATAGCCACCATGGAAACCAGTATAAAACCACTGTTCAGGCGGGTCTGAATAGATTTCAGCATCGGCAGACGCTCAAAGTGTAGCGATGAAGACGTAACCCTGACCCCGTTTGGTCTGGATACGCTCTTTACCGATCTTCTTACGCAGCATCTTAATGTAGGCCTCGATAACATTACTGTCATTTTCAGCGCCATCATCATACAGATGCTCAACTAACTGGAGCTTCGATAGTACACGAGAGGGATTATGCATAAAGTAACGCAACAGACGGTATTCCGTACCAGTAAGGGACACTTCTTCGTTACCATCAAGCACTACGGATTGGGTTTTTTCATTCAGAACTAAGCCTTCGACCTCCAGCGTGCTACTGATCTGCTGATTGGCACGCCTGAGTAAAGCGGTCATACGAGCGAAGAGTTCTTCATTGTGGAAAGGTTTACCAAGATAATCGTCAGCGCCAGCTTCAAAGCCGTCTACACGTTCTTGCCAGGCAGATCGCGCCGTCAAAATGAGTACCGGTACATTATTACGTCGTTTACGCCAATTGCGCAGCACCTCCAGACCCGACCGTTGCGGCAAGCCCAGATCCAGCACTACCAGATCGTAAATATCTTCATACCCCATTGCCTCACCATCAACGCCGTTGTCAGCGAGATCAACCGCGTAACCGCTGCGAAGCAACTCAGCCCTCAAGTCAGGCCCCAAATGGGGATCATCCTCTACCAGTAGCACCCTCATGGTGGGTTACTTCTCCTTAATCATGTCTCCTGTACGGGCATCAACCAACAGCATGCGTACCACACCGTCTTTGCCCGCCACTTCCATCTCATAGATGTATTCTTCACCCTGCTTAATCAACGATGTATCTAACATGTGGCCATCGGTCAGCATTTTGACCTTGTCCATCAACTCCATCATCGACAGGATGACACCTGATTCTGCCAGTACACGACATTCATCAGCATCTAACCGTTCCATTGCCTTATCAGCACGAACAGACATCGGGTTTTCATAACCTGCAGGAAGGTTACTTACCCCCTGCGCAGACAAAGTAAAAGTGCCACCAAGCATAATCAGGGTAGCAAACATCAAGCGCTTTACATGGCTTCGCATAAAACCTCCCCCAAATTAGGCTAGGTGGTTCCTTCACATTTAGTCAATATATACAGCGGTAGACTCTGAGTACAGAGCCTACCGGTGCGGCCGTAAGCAATCAATGAAACGCTTACTGATTGGAATATACATCTTCGCCCCAAAGATCACGAACAGGACTGCCGTAACCACTACGCAGAGCTTCATCTTTGATATTGGTATCTTCTGCTGACAAATGACCTTCAACCGGATGATCCCAGCTGTCCAGTCCATACAGTGAACCTGTTGCGGCAAACGCCTGAGAAGTCATCAAGGCAGTACCGATAGCAGCAGCGGCGATATATTTTGAGAAAGTTTTCATGGTGACTCTCCAAGGTTGTTAAGTAGTCTCGGAGTTCAATTTAGCGCGGCCACCTGAAACCAAGCTGAAAGGTCAGGTATTGTTTAGAACCATTCCACCTAGCGTTATAGCTGCAAGGAAGAACGTCAATTGCAAGGCGATCCAGGCATATATACCCGCCAGAATATCGTCCAACATAATCCCCCATCCACCTGAAACCTGTTTATCCGCCCAACGGATCGGCCAGGGCTTGAGAATATCAAACAGACGGAACCAGAGAAAACCGACCAGTATCCATATCAATCCGGTTGGCGCTGCAAACATCGTAATCCAGAACCCAACAAACTCATCCCAAACAATACCACCATGATCGTGCACGCCAATATCGGATGAGGTGCGGTCACACAGCCAGATACCCACTAATGTCGTAATCAGTAACATCAGGGCATACATCGGCAGTGAAAGATGCTGGAACCAGAAATAGGGAATAATCGCTGCCAGCGTACCAAACGTACCCGGCGCGAATGGTGCAGCGCCGCTACCCAGACCAAAGGCGAGAAAATGGACCGGATTACGCCAGACCGATGCAGGGACTACGTTCATGATGATTCCTTGGCAAAGTGGTCATACCCACCGGCACCACTCACCGGTTGACCGTCTATACGGATACCCGGTACAGCACTTACCTGTCCAATCACCGTAACCGGCTCCGGAAGTGTGCCCAGCGCATCCTGCATGGCGGCAGGACAGGTAAAGCAAAGTTCAAAGTCCTCACCACCGGTTAGCGCCCATTGCTGAGCCTGTTTCAGACCGGCAAAGGCATGCAGTTGCGGCGATAAAGGCAGTGCATCGATCTTCAGATCTGCGCCCAAGACACTGCTATCCAACAGGTGCCCCAGGTCAGCTAACACCCCATCGGATATATCCACACAGGCCGTAGCAATCCCACGCAAGGCAAGACCGGTTTTCAGTCGGGGAGTAGGGGCATTGAAACGACCTTGCAGATAGCCTACATCGGCGTTGCACACATCCTTATTCAGCAAGGTTTCTAATCCAGCGCGACTATCACCTAATGTTCCGGTGACGCAGATCAGATCCCCCAGGGCAGCACCCTGTCGACGCAAGGCTTTATCCACAGGCACAAAACCATGCACCTGCGCAGATAAAGACAATGGGCCACGGGTCGTATCACCGCCCACTAAACGAATATTCAGCGCATTGGCAGTCGCGATAAGACTTGTCGCAAATGGCTCCAACCATACCTCAGTTGCTTCAGGCAACGTCAGGGCCAACGTAAACCAGGCAGGTTTCGCGCCCATCGCCGCCAAATCACTGACTGATGCCCCTAACAGACGGGTCGCCAGATGCTCTGGCGCAGTGCCCGGCAGGAAATGCGTACCTTCCACCAGCGTATCAATCGACACCGCCATGGCTTCATCAGGTGCAGGGATAAGCAGTGCGCAGTCGTCGCCGATCCCCAGCGCTACGGAAGCATCGGTGGATGCCTCTGCAAAGTAACGCCGGATCAGTTCAAACTCACCGAGGGACGGGGTACTCATCGGGAGCTTTTAGCTTTCACCTCGGCCATACGAACACGCTGTGCAAGCTTGTCCAAAATGCCGTTTACGTAACGATGACTTTCGGTCGCACCAAAAACCTTCGCCAGCTCAACGCTTTCGTTGATTGCCACACGGTAAGGCACTTCCAGACGATGCATCAATTCGTATGCACCAATACGCAGGACGGTCAGTTCAACCGGATCCAGTTCGCTCAGCTCACGATCCAGAAACGGTTTGTACCTTTCATCCAGCTCGCTTTTACGGCTGGCAACACCGATCAGCAACTCAGAGAAAAGACGCACATCAGTGTTACGCATGTCATTATCCACACGGAACTGAGCATCAATCTCGTTCACCGGCTGACCGGCCAACTGCCACTGATACAGCGCCTGCAACGCAAAACTGCGTGCAGAACGACGCTGAGAAGTCAGGGAAGCTTTTTTGTTCGATTTAGGCGTAGTGTTGTCGCTCATCTAGCCTTAAACCTCGAGCTTACGCAGCAGGCTAACCATTTCCAGCGCAGACAGGGCAGCTTCATCGCCTTTATTACCCATCTTAGTGCCAGAACGCTCAACTGCCTGTTCAATGCTATTCACGGTCAGAATGCCGTTCGCTACAGGTACGTCGTACTCCAGGGATACCTGAGCAACACCTTTAGACGCTTCACCGGAAACGTATTCAAAGTGTGGCGTACCACCACGGATAACCGCACCCAGCGCGATGATCGCATCTGCATCACCCTGTGCAGCGATTTTCTTCACTGCCAACGGGATCTCAAATGCACCCGGCACGCGGATAACACGAATATTCTCTTCGTCCACACCGTGACGCTTCAGCGTATCCAGTGCACCTTCCAGCAGGCTCTCAACCACGAATGCGTTGAAACGGCCAACTACGATTGCGTAATTGCCGTTACCGCTGATGAAATCGCCTTCAAACGTTTTAACTGCCATGATTCTTATCCAGCTTACTCTTCACAAGGGATGTATTCTTCAATCTCCAGATCAAACCCGGAGATCGCATTAAATTTCATTGGCGAACTGAGCAGACGCATCTTGCGCACACCCAGATCACGCAGGATCTGAGAACCGGTACCTACCGTCAGGTAAGCTCCCGAAGAACTCACATCCACTTTGGATTTTTTCTTGCCGGCCAGAACATTTTCCAGCGCATCACCTAAGTCGATACGTGCTCCGGTATCCAGCAATAACACGACACCGTTACCTTCTTGAGCTACACGTTCCAGCGCTTTACGCACCGTCCACTTCAATTCACCACCCGGTGCCACAGCCACCACATCACGCATAACTTCGCTACGGATATGTACACGTACCATGGTCGGGTTTTCCGGCTCGACATCACCCAGCGTCAATGCCAGGTGAGTGCAATCCTGAATTTCATCACGGTATGTGATGTAGTTAAAGTCGCCAAACTCGGTTGGCAGCACGCCATCACTGACACGCTCTACGGTATGCTCATTCGTCGTACGGTAATGGATCAGATCTGCAATCGTACCGATCTTCAATTTATGCTTTTCGGCGAACTTTTCCAGATCCGGACGACGCGCCATCGTGCCGTCTTCATTCATGATTTCGACAATGGCCGCAGCAGATGTCATACCCGCCAAGCGCGCCAGATCACAACCGGCTTCAGTGTGACCTGCACGACTTAAAACACCACCTGGCTGAGCCATCAATGGGAAGATATGGCCCGGCTGCACGATATCTTCCGGCTTCACACTGTCCTTAACCGCCACGCGCACAGTATGCGCACGATCGGCTGCTGAAATACCGGTAGTCACACCGGATGCCGCCTCGATGGACATGGTAAAGTTGGTGGAGAACTGTGCACCGTTGCTCTGTACCATCAATGGCAGATTCAGCTTTTCACAGTGTCCACGGGTCAGAGTCAGACAGATCAGACCACGTGCATGGGTTGCCATGAAGTTGATGTCTTCAGGACGCACCATTTCAGCCGCGATCACCAGATCACCTTCGTTCTCCCGGTCTTCATCATCCATCAGGATAACCATTTTGCCCTGACGGATATCGTCGATAATTTCCTGGGTGCTGTTCAGTTTCATTGCCTTAGTCTCTTCCGCCTAAGCGGTCTAAAAATCTCTTCCGCCGCAGCGGTTTAAAAGTCTCGTCCGCATTAGCGGCGCGTAAATCCGAATTCAGCCAGCTTATCGAGTGTTAACCCGCCGCTGTCCGTATTGTGTTCTTCTTCCGGTATCGCCCGGTGACCGATCATACGTTCCAGATAACGTGCAATAATATCAACTTCCAGATGCACCTGCTGGCCCGGTTCATAATGATCAATGATGGTTTCTTGTACCGTATGCGGCACAATATTGAGCTCAAACTGATCACCCTGCACTGCATTAACTGTCAGACTGGTGCCATCCACGGTAATCGAACCTTTGCCCGCGATGTAACGCCCCAGCGCAGCAGGCGCCTTGATTGTAAAACGGACAGAACGCGCATCATCACGTCGATCAACCACTTCACCTAACCCGTCCACATGGCCGGTCACAATATGGCCACCCAGACGACTGGTCGGCATCAGGGCTTTTTCCAGATTCACCCTCTCGCCAACAGACAGAGATGGAAACCGTGTGTGGATCAGTGTTTCACGGGATACATCAGCCCAAAAGCCGTCACCAGGCAGATCAATCGCCGTCAAACAGACACCGTTCACCGCGATACTATCACCCAGCTTTACATCACCTAAATCCAGATCCGCGGTGCGAATATACAATTGCAGATCGCCTTGCTGCTCTTCGATAGCAGCAACGGTGCCGATGGCCTCAATAATTCCAGTAAACATCAGTTCTTCTCAGTATAAACAGGGCGCAGAGTTAATCGCAGATCATCGCCCAGCATTCTGCTATCCAGCAACTGAAGACGGATCTGCTCATCCATCTTCGAATAAGGTAACGTGTACATCGGCCGTGCGTCAGATCCCATCAGGGTCATCGCCTGATAAACCACCAGTTCATCAACGACACCCGCGGTAATAAACGCACCCGCCAGCCTGGCACCGGTTTCCACCAGCAGTCCATTGCACTGTTCAGCCACCACCAAATGTTTCAGCAGGGCTTCGATAGATACGTGACCTTGCACTGCAGCCAGCTGAACAACCTCAGCACCGGCCTGGATTAATGCATCCGTTTTAGCTGCGTCATGACTCACGGTCGCAATCAATGTACGTCCGGGCTGCCTTAGGATTTTAGCATTCAACGGCATCCGTAGCTGGCTGTCCAGCACCACCCGTAGGGGTTGTTTCTGTACGATTTCAGCAGCGTTATCCAACTGCAGTTCATTTTCACGCACCGTCAGGGAAGAGTCGTCGTGCAGAATTGAATCGACACCGGTCACAATCACTGAACTTTGCGCCCGAAAACGCTGTACATCGCTGCGCGCCGCCGCGCCAGTAATCCACTGGGATTCACCGCTTTGCATGGCGGTACGGCCGTCCAAACTGCTGGCGGTTTTAATCCGTACGTAAGGAAGCCCCTGCTCCATTCGCTTGATAAAACCCGGATTCAGCGCTTTTGCTTCTGTTTCAAGCAATCCTGAACAGGCCTCAATCCCCGCAGCCTGCAACCGTTTAATACCACGCCCAGCAACCTGAGGGTTTGGATCTACCATCGCGGAAACAACGCGCGTCACACCTGCCTGAACAAGCGCTTCAGCACAGGGTGGGGTTTTGCCATGGTGGCTGCACGGTTCCAGTGTGACATACGCCGTCGCACCTGCGGCCTGATCACCGGCCATGCGTAAAGCATTTACTTCAGCGTGACCTTCACCTGCACGGACGTGAAAACCTTCACCGACGATACGATCACCGCGTACGAGCACACACCCCACACGCGGGTTGGGGTGTGTCGTATAGCGCCCCTGAGCCGCAAGTCGAATCGCGCGCGCCATCCAGCGGCGTTCATGTTCAGAAAACGGCGCCATTACTGCTCTCCGGCGCCTTCATCATGATCAGCGGAGAGACGGTCGATCTCTTCTTTAAATTCGTTGATATCCTGAAAGCTTCGATACACAGAAGCAAAACGCACGTAAGCCACTTCATCCAGTTTACGCAGTTCAGACATCACTTCTTCACCCACCTGACGGGACGGTAACTCACGCTCCCCGGCAGCACGAAGACAGTGTTTAATGCGATTGATGGAGGCTTCAAATTCCTCCATAGAGACAGGCCGCTTTTCCAGAGCCCGATGGATACCCGCACGCAGTTTATCTTCATCAAACGGCTGGCGGGAGCCGTCAGCTTTTATGACACGTGGCATCAAGAGTTCTGCAGCTTCATACGTGGTAAAACGCTCGTGACAGTGGATGCATTCGCGACGACGGCGGACCTGCTGGCCTTCAGCAACCAAACGGGAATCTACAACCTTAGTTTCGTTCGCAGCACAAAATGGACAATGCATGGCCGTTTCCTGTCAAAAAGAGCGAGGGTAAGCAGAACCTTTTACCCAAATAAAAAGGGCGGCTAATTAGCCGCCCCGGGATTGTACAGGCTTTCCGGTATTACTTGTAGACCGGGTAGCGTGCACACAGGTCTTTCACCTGCGCTTTAACGTTTGCGATAGTCTCTTCGCTATTGATGTCGTCAAGAACATCACAGATCCAGTTCGTCAGCTGAACCGCTTCCGCTTCTTTGAAACCACGACGGGTGATCGCCGGAGAACCGATACGCAGGCCAGAGGTAACAAACGGAGAGCGTGGATCGTTAGGTACAGAGTTTTTGTTAACGGTGATGTTTGCACGACCCAAAGCCGCATCTGCATCTTTACCGGTAATATCCTTGTCGATCAGATCAACCAGGAACAGGTGATCGTCAGTACCGCCGGATACAATGTTGATACCACGCGCGATGAAAGCTTCAGCCATCGCCTGAGCATTTTTCACGACCTGTGCCTGATACGCTTTCCACTCATCTTCCAGCGCTTCTTTAAAGCAAACCGCTTTTGCTGCAATCACGTGCATCAAAGGACCACCCTGAGATTCAGGGAAAACAGCAAAGTTAAGTTTCTTCTGCAGATCTTCATCCGCACGGGCAGAGATGATCAGACCGCCACGCGGGCCGCCCAAGGTTTTGTGAGTCGTCGTCGTTACAACATCTGCAACACCCACTGGGCTTGGGTATACACCCGCCGCAACCAGACCTGCAATGTGTGCCATATCGACAAACAGGTAAGCGCCTACTTTGTCCGCAATATCGCGGAAACGCTGCCAATCAACAACACGAGAGTAAGCAGAGAAACCCGCTACGATCATGGTTGGTTTGTGTTCAACCGCCAGACGCTCAACTTCGTCGTAATCAATCTCGCCAGTCTCAGCATTTAGGCCGTACTGTACTGCATTGTAGATACGACCGGAGAAAGAAACGCTCGCACCGTGGGTCAGGTGACCACCGTGTGCCAGGCTCATGCCCAATACTGTGTCACCCGGCTTACACAACGCCATATATACAGCCGCGTTAGCCTGAGATCCAGAGTGCGGCTGGACGTTTGCGAAAGTCGCACCAAACAGCTCACAAGCGCGATCGATTGCCAGCTGCTCAACTACATCAACGTATTCACAACCACCGTAGTAACGCTTATTCGGGTAGCCTTCCGCGTATTTGTTCGTCAGCACAGAACCCTGCGCCTGCATAACACGTGGACTGGTGTAGTTCTCTGAAGCGATAAGCTCGATGTGCTCCTCCTGACGAGTAGCTTCTGACTGCATTGCAGACCATAGGTCAGCGTCAAAATCAGCGATCGACATATCTTTGCTAAACATGGTGTGACTGTCCCCTAGACTAGGAATGAAAGCGTCAGGTTGCAGCGACGGTGCAGTGTCGGATACCGGTGGGTCCGGGACAACCTGATACAGCTTTTTGGAAAACGCGCATTATAACTGAACATCTCAGCCTCGGCACTTGAAACAGGCTCAAAATTTCATCAGCCAAATTCATTTAGCCCGAGACCAAGCCCCATACCTAAACGGAGCGCCTGCTGCACCGCCTACGACGCATTCGATACTGATTTGAGCTGTAAAAAGGGAGAGATTTTTTTCATCTCTCTCGCGCCCCTAAATTAGCTGTTCACAGCTTAACCACCCCTATTTCAGCTAAGTCAGTCGAATAATTACTGCCAGAATGCAGATTTGAGCGGTATCACGTTGGCGTTTGATAGCAGCAATCGTTTAAAATTCTCGCATCTTGATTCACTGACAGGTTCTGAGCGCATGGCACAGTACGTTTATTCCATGAATCGCGTTGGCAAAATTGTTCCGCCAAAACGCGAAATTCTTAAAGACATCTCCCTCTCCTTCTTCCCTGGCGCCAAAATCGGTGTACTCGGCCTGAACGGTGCGGGTAAATCCACCCTTCTGCGCATCATGGCAGGTGTTGATCAGGAGTACATCGGTGAAGCACGTCCGATGCCGGGTATCAATGTCGGCTACCTGGAGCAGGAACCACAACTGGACGAAAGCAAAACCGTTCGTGAAATTGTTGAAGAATCAGTCTCTGACGTGAAGGACGCATTGGCGGGTCTGGACGCAGTATACGCAGCATACGCTGAACCTGATGCGGACTTCGACGAGCTGGCGAAGAAACAGGCGCACTTTGAAAACCTGATTGAAGCGAAAGACGGTCACAACTTAGATACCGCACTGGAACGTGCCGCAGATGCAATGCGTTTGCCGGAATGGGATGCAAAAGTCGAACACCTCTCAGGGGGCGAGCGTCGCCGTGTTGCGCTATGTCGCTTGTTACTGGACAAGCCAGACATGCTGCTGCTCGATGAGCCGACCAACCATCTGGATGCTGAATCCGTCGCTTGGATCGAGCGTTTTTTGCAGGAATATCCGGGTACTGTCGTAGCGATCACCCATGACCGTTACTTCCTCGACAATGCAGCGGGCTGGATTCTGGAACTGGACCGCGGGCGCGGCATTCCGTATGAAGGCAACTACTCTTCCTGGCTGGAACAGAAAGAACAGCGCTTAGAGATGGAATCTAAGCAAGAGGCGGCACACCGAAAATCTGTCGCGTCCGAGCTGGAATGGGTTAAGCAGGGCCAGAAGGGCCGTCAGTCCAAATCTAAAGCCCGTCTGAAGCAGTTCGAAGAGATGCAGTCCAAAGAGTTCCAGACACGGAACGAAACTCAGGAAATCTACATTCCACCTGGACCTCGCCTCGGCGACAAGGTTATCGAAGCCAATAACATCTCCAAAGCATTTGGTGACAAGGTCCTGATAGAAGATCTCAGCTTTTCGTTACCTCAGGGTGCGATTGTTGGCATCATCGGTGGTAACGGCGCGGGTAAATCTACGCTGTTCAAGATGATCTCCGGTGAAGAACAACCGGATAGCGGCACCATCGAACTGGGTTCAACAGTTGAACTGGCTTATGTGAACCAGAACCGCGAACTGAACGGCGACAAGACTGTCTTCCAGGAGATCTCCGACGGTCAGGAAAACATCACCGTTGGCAACTACACCACATCTGCGCGCGCTTACTGTGGTCGCTTTAACTTTAAAGGTGGCGACCAACAGAAGTTTGTTAAAGACCTGTCCGGTGGTGAACGCAACCGTCTGCACATGGCGAAGCTGCTGAAAGAAGGTGGCAACGTACTGCTGCTTGATGAGCCAACCAACGACCTGGATATCGAAACCCTGCGTGCACTTGAGGAAGCGCTGCTGGCGTTCCCGGGCTGTGCTGTTGTGATCTCGCATGACCGTTGGTTCCTTGACCGTATTTGTACTCACATGCTGGCGTACGAAGGTGATTCCAAAGTGGAATTCTTTGAAGGCAACTACAGCGAGTATCAGGACGACTATAAACGTCGTTACGGTAAAGAACATCAGCCTGAGCGTATCAAGTACCGCCGCATGTCTGATCGTTAATTCACGGCCGCAAACGAAAAAAGGGCGCATTCTCTATGCGCCCTTTTTCTTTAGTACTGTATTTAATCTTCACGTATCTACCTCGCTACGACTCCACAGTTATACTCCATTACGCCCTGTAGCAACGGTACTATCAGTTACCCTGATAAATATCCGTGTTGTAGATGTGCGACTGAGCTGCATTACCGGTGTCTTCAGCACTCTGGCTATAATCCACGAATTCGCTACGATCCAGATAATGAGTCGCTGCACGCAGCTGCGTTCCGTTTGCATAGTTGCGCTCAGTATCAGACAGCTCATAGTAGCTTGCAGCCATCGCAGAACCTGAAACCAATACCAGACCCAGAGCCATTGCAGTTGTTAGTGCTTTCATGATGATACCCTCTCGTATTACACGTCATTAATCTTGAGTTAAATAATATGAAACCAGAATGAAACGAAACTGAAACTGGAAAGTTTTCTATATACTCTTAAGATCTAAAAATATACAAAACCATTATTTACAAAACAAACCACACTCTTCCATTATCAGCTTTTAAAAACCGCATTAACAAATACGGCTTTTATCAAAGAAAACCATGGCTTAGATTAATTACCGCGATACAGTTCAGCGTCATAATTAAAAGTACCGTTTTGAACCACCGCGCCTAAATCCGCCTGATCAAAAGCCTGAGCTGCATTGTTGCCCGACAGGTCTACAGTGCTGGAGAAACTTGTTCCTGCTGCGTAGTTGGCTTCCTTAGCTGACAGATCATAGTAACTCGCAGCAGATGCCGCACCTGATGCCAGAACCAGTCCCAAAGCGATCGCAGTAGTTAAAGTTTTCATTGTGATGTCCTCGTTTACCGTTGAAGTTGAGATCAATAATATATCCACTTACTGAAACGAAACTGAATAAAAAAAATAAAACCAAATAAAAACCATGATTAAATTGGCGCTGTATATTTAGCTTTATAAGGGCAAGATAAAGAAAAGCATTTAGGCAAAAAAAACA
>JAGSHA010000253.1 GCA_023954795.1 Oceanospirillaceae bacterium
CGGTTCCGCGATTGCAGCCGGTGTAATGATCAAGTTCGTAAGCTGATCATTAACATCTGAAAACAAAAAAGCTGCCCTAGGGCAGCTTTTTTTGTGTCTGAATGGATGCCAAATGATATTGAAAGAGGCTCCCTTATCTAATCACCGGGTTTACTGTCCGGCGAGTACTTCCATATGTGCCTGTACACTGAATGCGAGCGAGACTGGGTTGTAGCCACCCTCCAGCATTGAGATGATACGGTTTTCAGAGTACGTTCGTGCACTGTCTGTGAGCATGCTGGTAACCCAGCGATAGTCTTCTTCATCCAGCTTGATGTCTGCCATTGGGTCTTCGTGATGGGCATCGAAGCCAGCCGAGATGAATATCATATCGGGTTTGTGTGCCTGAATCGCAGGAAGCCATCGACTTTCTATGAGTTGTCGAAAGACTGCGCTTCCAGAATGCGCATCCATTGGGCAATTGACGATATTGTCACGCTTGATTTCGCTGTAGCGTTCTGGATAGAACGGATGCTGGAAGCTGGAGCAGACCAGAACCTCGGGACGATCTTTAAAGATATCCACAGTGCCATTGCCGTGATGCACGTCGAAGTCGAAGATGGCGACGCGGTTAATACCTGGTTGCTGCAGTGCATGTATAGCAGCGATGGCAATGTTGTTATAGAAACAAAACCCCATGGGGATGTTGTGTTCAGCATGGTGGCCCGGGGGTCTCACTGCGCAGAAGGCATTTTGCGCTTTTCCTTCCAGGACGCGATTGACCGCCAGTATCCCTGACCCCGCTGCAAGACTGGCAGCATGGAGGGAGTCCGGACAAAGCGCGGTGTCTTCATCGGCATAAAAAATCCCTTCCTTTGGTAGCTTCATCTCAAGCCGGGTTTGGTGCAGTTCTGCATGGGCGAGCTGGATCTGCTGCGCGGTCGCATGCACAGATTGTTGCTGATCAAGCTCGGCCATCAGGCCGGTTTTTTCCAGTACTTTGCGTATAGCAAGTAAGCGTACTGGCGCCTCTGGGTGTTCAGGGCCCATATTGTGCAGCCCACAGTCCTCGTGGGAGATAAATGCTGTCGTCATGTCTTTTTGTTTTCAGCCTTTTCTTTCAGTTTAAAGAAATCCGATTGCTGCTGTCCTTATCCAAACGTCTTATTTTACTCGACTGATGGCTTTGCTGTGCTTTTTTTGACCTATGTCATTAGATTCTGGGCGCTTAATCGTTAGCATAGTTTTCACAGCATAGAACTGTCTTGGCACCGTGCGTTTCACCCTACGTACGGTGCTTTTTTTTTATAAGCTGATACACTTTTCCCTATACTTCCAGTCACTTAGTGCATCTGGAAACTTTGCGGTGTGCATAGGTATGGAAAGTGGCAACAATTGATTACTCGGATAAGCGTGTTTTACTCGTTGAAAGCAGCGGGAATATGCGTGCCTCCGTTTTTTACATGTTGCGCTCTCTGGGTATTGTTAATGTCCGTGCAACGACCGTCAGTGATCGTGTTCTAGCTGATATTGCTAGTCATGACTACGATATCGTCCTTCTTGGTCACAACGTCAGTGACTCCTTTGCAGGCATTCAGTTGCTTGAGGAGGCGCGTTTTCGTGGCTATATGAAACCCAGTGCCAGCTGGGTATTTATGACCAGTGATGCATCGCAGGAAGCGATCCTGCACGCTATAGATAGCCAACCCGATATTCTGATTACCAAACCTTTTACGGTTGATAAGTTAAAGGGCCGTCTTGATGCGCTGATGATTCGCCGTGCGCGGTTTTATGAAATTGATCGTGCAATGGAGTCAGGGGAATATGAGGCCGCGATACGTTTCTGTCTGACGCGGTTCTCATCAGATGATCCGGATTACGACGCTGCCCAGCTTGTTGCCTGTTCGGTGTTAAGTAAACTGAAGCGTTATGAGCAGCTCAGCAAGTTATCTGAAGAGCTGTATTGGCGAACCCGAGATAAAGAGGCCGGGCTATTCTGGGCGGAGTCTCTGGTATTTTTGGGGCAACCGGACGATTCGGTCAATTTACTGCAAGATATTATCGCTGCAAATCCCTTATATATGGGTGCCTATGACACGCTTGCTCTGGCTCATGAGCATCAAGGCGAGCTGGATGAGGCGCGGGAAATTGTGAAACTTGCTACCTCTAAATCGCCGATGGGGATTCCTCGTCAGATGGAATTGGGACGATTGGCGACTCAAACACGTCATCTGGATGTGGCTGAGGGTGCTTATAGGCGCTCTATTACCTTGGGGCAGAAGAGTTGCTACAAATCTCCGGAACCCTATTTAAAAATGGCGAATGTACTTCGTCTGGGTGTCTCTTCAGTCAATGAGCATCAGTTGCTGGATGCTGAGCGGCGCTTTGAAGGGCTGTTGCAGCAGGCATCGTCTCAGTTTAAGGACGATAAGTCGCTTAAGGTGAAGGCTGCGTTACTTAAATCTGAGATGGCTCGCTCTATAGAGAGGGAAAGCGAGGCAGAGAAGTTTGCCTTGGAAGCCAAACGAGAGAATGACGCATTAGAAGAGCCTCTGGATCTGGGGCGAGAGCAGGCGCTCCTATCCGGACAGGCTATCGCGAAGCCTGTGGAGAAGGTTGAGCAGAAGGCTGAGAAAGACGGTGGAGTTAAGCGAGACTCGAGTATGAGTCTTAAGGTGAACCGTCAAGGTGTGAAGCATTATACCAATGGCCGCTTGTCTCAAGCGCTGCGACATTTTGGTTTGGCCTTGGAATATGACTACGCCAATGGAGATGCGCTGTGTAACTTGGCACAGATGTATCTTGAGCTTGCGCGTGATGATAAGGCGAAGCGTGATGCCCGCTTAATTATGTTTGATCGTAATATGCACTTGGCGGGAAAGCTGAGGTTGTCGGCTGAAGCAATTAAAAAGCAGAAGATGCTGTTGGCATTACGCGGTAAGGATATTGATGGCTTACCGTCAGGGCCTCTAGGTGCCTTGCTGAAGTGATGATTGGAAGGGGTGTTGGAATGGCGTCCCAGAGAGGATTCGAACCCCTGGCCTGTCCCTTAGGAGGGGACCGCTCTATCCAGCTGAGCTACTGGGACACAGATTGCTTGATACCGGCGGCGATTCTAACGCTAAAGCGTCCAAGAGTCATCTGCTAGTTGGGGAATATCAGGCTTTACCGATTCTGCTCTGAGCGCGATAGTGTCCGGCAGAGCCTTTTTGATTGTAGAGTCGGTCTTTTGCGCTACGGCCGCTCATGATGGATAACAGCTGCTCAATGTTTTTGAGGTTACGGGAGCTAATCAAGCCATTGATTTTGTTACTTTCCTGTAGTGCGCTCAGCTTGTTCTGGAGTTTGCTCCAGGAGTCGTTTAGCACCGTTTGGGCCGCAGGCGGCGCAGCGGCAATCAGACTGTTCACGCCTTCACCGTCGGGGCTGTAACCGAGATTCTGGAGCAAGGTTACGCGATCCTTGTTGAGTTCAAGGTATCGGGTCAATAGGGCTTGCTTCTGCTCGGTATTGTCCTGGATCTCTTCTAACTGGCGACTGCTTAATGCTGTGCGTTCTGCTTTGAGAAGATTTTCTAGCTGTTCTAAAACAGAAATGCCCTGCATAAGCTGGGCATTAAAGTGTTTCAGTTGTTCTGTATTCATGGGATATGAATCAGCTCATCAGGCTTTCGTAGCGCATGATACCTTCAGCAACCCTCTGGCTGTTGATCTGATAGGTACCGCCTTCAATCTCGGCTTTCAGCTTCTCAACACGTTCACTGTCCACGTCAGGGGAATTGTTAAGTGTCTGCTCGGAGCGAAGAAGCGCTTTAGCAGTACTGCTCAGCTTGACGGTATCACCTGCGTTGGACGGTGTAGTGCTGCTTGCACCGCTGTCTTTGCCGTTAACGGCAGATCCGGCGGGTTGCGCTACTTTGCCACGAGAGCTGGCCGTCTGTGATGACGTCAAACTCGAGTAGTCAATTACCATTCGTCCAATCCTCAGTACGTGTTATGCCTTAGCTATCGGCATCGTGATTAAGAACTTGAGAGAAAAAACAAGATTTCGTGCCATTATAGCAGCCTGATTCGAGACGGGCCATTATGGTGTGCGGACTAATCCGGGCGATATCACAAATGCTTTAATCACGCGGCCTGATTTATCATTGCGAACGGGGATTTGTTCGCCTTTTTTTCCACTGCGTAATGCTGTGCCGGATGTGCGAATCGTAAGGCTACCGCGAGTGACCTCAATGATCACCGAATCTTCACGGAGCACAACAGTGGCTTCGGCGAGCATGTTGCTTTTAATGACTTGTCCGGCGCTGAGATTACGTTTGGCTGCTTTGCCTACTATGGCGCCAAATTCTGTAAAGTACTCACCGCGTAACCGCGTTATATCGGTTTCTATACTCGCAACATCTTGTGCCTGGAGGGTCTGGCCTTTACTAATTGCGGCGTTAGTCACTAAAACAGGTTTAGTTATCTGAACTTTGGCCGTCATATATATTTGCCAGCGTGGTAATGCGCAATTTGCGCGCAAGCTTACCCGGCTGCCTGCAGAATTATTCGGCTTAAACTGGACAGGCTGTTTGCAGCTTACTAGTTTTACTCGCGTATTGAGTGGGTTGAGCGTAATTTGGATGTCTGCTTCCGGGTGAATCTGCTGAAAATGGTTTTGAAGGAATGATTTGGCGTCTTTTTCCAAGGCTTGATTATTCGCTGCTTGTACTACTGAAACTGATAGGAAAAGAGTGGTCAGCAGCAAAAGTCGTGTTAAATTACGTTTAATCAAGGCGTCGTCCGGAGAGGGCAAGCTGTTTAGAAGGTCTTATTAATTTCCACGGGATAGAGAGATCATGTCAGGTATCCTCGATAGTGTAAACCTGAGAACCCAGATGGTTGGTCAGAACCGGATGGAGTTGCTGTTGTTCGGTTTGGAGACAGATCAGCGCTTTGGTATCAATGTTTTCAAGGTGCGAGAAGTGTTGCAGTGCCCCGACTTGACTGAAGTCCCAAGGCAGACTTCAGCCATTAAGGGGATGGCCCACATTCGTGGCGAAACTATTCCTGTATTGGATCTGTCCGAGGCCGTTGGCCGTGATCCTGTGCCGAAGGAAGAGCGCGTAAGATGTTTCCTGATTGTTGTTGAATACAACCGTCGGATTCTCGCGTTTTTGGTGCGCCGTGTTGATCGTATTTTGAATACACAGTGGGATCAGATTAACGCGCCTCCGGCTGAAATTGGCGTGGAAAACTATCTGACGGC
>JAGSHA010000450.1 GCA_023954795.1 Oceanospirillaceae bacterium
AACCAGAATGCTTGCCAGAACGGCACCGGTCACCGGCTCCAGGAATTTATTGGCAATACCCAAGGAGAAGGCAGCAACCACAGTGCCCAGCAAGTTACCCACACCACCAAATACAACTACCATAAAGGAATCAATAATGTAGGCTTGGCCCAGATTTGGCCCGACATTGGTCAGCTGACTCAATGCAACTCCGGCCACACCGGCAATGCCCGAACCCAGACCAAAGGTCATCGCATCCACCCAATCGGTGCGGATACCCATCGCTTTTGCCATATTGCGGTTCTGCGATACGGCGCGAACGTTAAGACCCAACGACGTTTTGCGCAGGATGATCAGCAACAGGCCAAAGACCAGCAGCGCAAACGCCAGAATATATAAACGGTTTAAGGTTAAGCTCAGCACTGGATTGATCTCCAGCGAGCCACTCATCCACTCCGGTGTTGCTACCTGACGGTTCAGCGGCGAGAACACCGATCGCACCAGTTGCTGCAAAATCAGGCTGATACCGAATGTCGCCAGCAAGGTTTCCAACGGACGCCCGTGCAGGAAGCGAATCACGCCCCGCTCAATCATCACACCGACCAGACCCGACACCAGAAATGCCAGCGGAATCGCCACCCACAGAGAGTATTCAATCGCATTCGGCATCATCAGCTGCACTACATAGGTGGTGTACGCGCCGAGCATGATCATTTCGCCGTGTGCCATATTGATCACGCCCATCACGCCAAAGGTAATCGCCAAACCAATCGCGGCCAGCAATAACACCGAACCAAGACTCAAGCCAAAGAACAGCTGATCGACAAAGTCATAGACTTCGATCCGTTGATTGATCGAGTCCAGCGCTTTATTCGCCGCCGCTTTCACTTCTTTCTGCGGATCGTGCGCCGCCAGCACACTCAATCGGTTGCGGGCATCATTTTCCAGACTGTCCGCCAACACCTTAACGGCGGCCAGACGTTCCGCTGCCACGCTAGATTCGGTTTGGTGGATCGCCAACGCCAGATCCATCATCGCCTGCACGTCGCGGTTCTCTTCCGACACGCGAGCATTCTGAATGGTCGCGACCGTCGAAGCATCCAGGTCACTCAGCAGAGAACGCACGGCCGATAAACGCTGCTCAGCATCAGGATGGCTAATCTGAAGACGGGCGATCACACCGCGCAGATACACACGCAATCGATTGTTCACGCGTATCTTTTTAATCTGTTTCTTCGTCAGATTGGCGATCGGTTTTGCAGTAAACGGATCTTCAACGATCTTATTGCCGTTCACTTTTTTATAACCAACCAGCTGTTTACTGGTTTTTACAAAATACAGCTCACCCGCCAGCATCGTCTCAAACAGTGGCAGTACTTTTACTCCACCGATCTGTTCTAGCTGTTTCAATACGGGCAGTGCTTTGGACAGTTTTACCTGTGTCAGCTCCAGCAACAGGGATTCTGTCGTCACCGACGCACCCGGTGCTGTAGCAGAGGAAGAAGTTTGGGCAGTGAGTGTGGATTCTGCTGCCTGAACGGAGATAAATGACGCAGCCAAAAAGCAGCAAACTATCGCTAGCAAGCGTCTCATGGATCTTCTCCAAAATAGGATTTGCTCGGGAAACATAAGCAAAAGAAAGAGGACGTGGCGCCCGATGATCCATCGGGAACCACATGGGGCTACGTGCCTGCAATAAACAGGTCACGTAGCAACTGCGAGGGATACCGCTTATTTAGCCTGAGCAACACACGCCTGAGTCTGGGTGTTGTAGTTGCCGCATTTCACCGGAGAGGTCCAGTCGGAGATCAGGTCTTTAGAACCCGGCAGGTAATCGGACCATGCATCACCCGGCACAACACCTTCCGTTTCCCAAACCACTTCCAGCTGACCATCATCCTGAATCTCACCGATCAGTACCGGCTTACTCAGGTGATGGTTCTTGTTCATCACTGCAGTGCCGCCCGTCAGGTTAGGGGTTTCCTGACCGATCATCGCCTGTTCAACCGCATCTACTTCGGTAGAACCCGCCTTTTTCACAGCATTTGCCCACATGTTAAAGCCAATATAGGTCGCTTCCATTGGGTCATTGGTCACACGATCAGCGCTGGTGAAGGCTTTCCATTTATTGATGAAGGCCGAGTTCGCTTCGTTATCAACACTCTGGAAGTAGTTCCATGCAGCCAGATGGCCCACCAGTGGTTTGGTATCAATACCGGACAGCTCTTCTTCACCGACGGAGAATGCAACCACCGGGATATCTTCAGAGGATACGCCCTGGTTACCCAGCTCTTTGTAAAATGGAACGTTGGCATCACCATTGATGGTGGAAACCACAGCCGTCTTCTTACCGGCACTGCCGAACTTCTTGATGTCAGATACGATTGACTGCCAGTCAGAGTGACCAAATGGCGTGTAATTCACCATGATGTCTTCGTCAGCCACACCTTTAGACTTCAGGTACGCTGCCAGAATCTTGTTGGTGGTACGTGGGTAAACGTAATCCGTACCCGCCAATACCCAACGCTCTACACCCAAATCGTTCGCCAGATAATCCACCGCAGGTACCGCCTGCTGGTTTGGCGCTGCGCCTGTGTAGAAGACGTTTTTAGACGACTCTTCACCTTCATACTGCACCGGGTAGAACATCAGACCGTTCAGCTCTTCAATGACCGGTAAAACAGACTTTCGGGATACCGACGTCCAGCAACCGAAGATCACATCCACTTCCTCTTGAGTCAGCAACTCACGCGCCTTCTCCGCAAACAAAGGCCAGTTTGACGCAGGATCAACCACCACCGCTTCCAGTTTCTTACCCAGCAGACCACCTTTTTTGTTCTGCTCTTCCACCATCATCAGGACCGTGTCCTTCAGTGTGGTTTCGCT
>JAGSHA010000164.1 GCA_023954795.1 Oceanospirillaceae bacterium
ACCTTAAACGCATCAAGCCAGGCCAGATGCTGCGATTGAGGGCCGATACCCAGCATTCTGTCCATATAGACAATATCGCCGCTAAATAGCACGCCAGACTCAGGTAACCATACCAACGTTTCTCCGCCGGTATGAGCAGGGCCAACAGGGATCAGTTGCAACTCAATACCTTCAACCGACATATCCGTTACCGTCGACACCGCCTCTTTAGCAGGCATCACCTCAGTCCCTTGCCAGCTATCACCTGTGTACCGGGAGGTCGATGCCATCTGTGCTTCTCCCCGAGCATGCTGATCAGCTAACGTCTGTTCCGAGGTCAGCGTACGGATCCCCTGCTCAGCGAAATAGCGGTTACCAAACCAACGGTGATCCTGTCCGCCCGTATTGATGACCAACACAATCGGTTTATCGGTCACCGCCCTGATCTGTGCTTCAATCGCCTTCGCCCCTTTCAGGGTGCCCCCACTATCAATCAGTACAACGCCACGTTCACCCACGATAAAACCAAAATTGGCGTTGTTTGCTAAATTGGTTTCCGAGCGCTGCTCCATCGGACCAATCAAAGCAAAGATATCCTCCGTCACTTCAATTCGCTGTAACGTATTCGCATAGACTGAGGTGGCTACACATACGCTGAGCAACACTATCGTCCGTATTAGACCAACCACTGTTTAACCTCCTCCTGCGTGGGTATCCGGCCGCTATGCACGACCCTTTCATCAATCACCACCGCCGGTGTGCTCATCACGCCGTATCCCATGATGACCTCAGGGCTTGTTTCCTTTTCCACGGTCACCGCTATCGCCTGCTCCCCCGCAACCTTTTCGATCACTTCCGCTGTTTTTGTACATTTGGTACAGCCGGTACCCAGTACTTTGATCTCTTTCATCCCGAACCTCCGGTCAATGTGGAAAAGCCACGTTAAAGATCCAGCCAACCGCCGTAAACGATAGCAATAACATGGCAAATAACGTGGCGAGTAATCGCCACTGCATCACTTGCTTCAACAATATAAACTCGGGGAAACTCGCCGCGACAGTACTCATACAAAATGCCAGTGTGGTACCGACCGGTAACCCTTTCAGCAACAAACTTTCCATCACCGGAATCACGCCCGTCGCATTAGAATATAGGGGTATCCCCATCACCACGGCGGCAGGCACCGACCACCACTGCCCATTCCCCAGATTAGCTTCGACCCACCCCTCAGGTACAAATCCGTGCAAACCTGCGCCGAGGCCCACACCCACAAAAACCCATTTCCAGACCCGGCCCAGTATCTCTTGCGTTTCTTCGCGTGCAAACTGATGGCGCTCTGGCAGTGAAACGCGGGTGACGTCGCCCCTATCCAACATCTGTTGATGGGACGTTGCACGCTGATACGCTTTTGCCGCAAAGGGCTGAAGCCATTGCTCCGCCTTGATCAGATCAAGGAATATGCCACCAATGACACCGACACAAATGCCCACCAGCACGTACATCAGGGTAAATTCCCATCCCAACAGGCTCAGCAGCAATAGCACCGCCACTTCGTTTATCAGCGGTGAAGTCAGCAGAAAGGCCATCGTTATACCCACGGGAATTCCCGCCGACGTAAACCCCAGGAACACCGGAATGCTGGAGCAGGAACAAAACGGCGTGATCGCGCCAAACATTGAACCCAACAGATAACCCACACCACGATGTTTACTGGCCAGATAGTCGCGCACCCGCTCGACATTGAGCGATGCCCGCAACCAGGCCACAAGGTAGATCATCACCAGCAACAGGGCGAAGATCTTAGTCGTATCTTCCACAAAGAAATGCAATGCATCCCCGTGTTTGGTGTCAGCTGCCAAACCAAATATTTCGTACACCAACCAATCAGCAAAGCGGGTAAATACCTCAAACATCCTGTTTCTCCATAAACCAGTGTCGAGTCCGGTTAATCATCATTACCAGTGACAGCATCACCGGTACCTCCACCAACACTCCCACAACCGTCGCCAGCGCCGCACCGGAGTGCAATCCAAATAAGGATATCGCCACCGCGACCGCCAGCTCGAAGAAATTGGAAGTCCCGATTAAGCACGCCGGTGCCGCAATGTTGTGCGGCAAATGCATCTTTTTCGCTGCTAAATAAGCAATAAAGAAAATACCGTAGGTCTGCAGCAACAGCGGGATAGCAATCAATACGATGGTCTGAGGTTGCGTCAAAATGACTTCTGCCTGAAAACCAAACAGCAACACAACCGTTGCCAGCAATCCCAAGACAGACCAGGGTTTCATCCGGTGTAGGAAATGCTCCAGTGTATGCTGTGCGCCCGGTTGCTTTGCATGCCTATTCAGCCGGCTACGGGTGACAATGCCTGCGATGAGGGGTAATACCACATAGAGCCCCACCGATAGCACCAACGTTTCCCAAGGCACCGTGATATCGCTCACCCCCAACAAGAATGCAGCGATCGGGGCAAAAGCGAAGATCATGATCAGGTCGTTGACTGACACCTGCACCAGCGTGTAATCCGGGTCTCCGTCGGTGAGCTGACTCCAGACGAACACCATCGCGGTGCAAGGCGCGACCCCTAACAAGATCATGCCTGCGATATATTCCCCCGCAGACTGAGGGTCGACCAAGTCGGCGAACAGTACTCTGAAGAAGAGCCAGCCCAGCGCGGCCATTGAGAAGGGCTTGATCAGCCAGTTGATCACCAACGTCAGCATTAAACCCCGTGGTTTCTTGCCAACGTCTCGAATACGGGAAAAATCCACCTGCACCATCATCGGGTAGATCATGACCCAGATGAATAACGCCACGACAAGATTAACGTGGGCAATTTCTAACCCGGCAATCGCTGAAAATACCGATGGCACCCAGTTACCCAGAATGACCCCCACAGCAATACACAGAGCAATCCAGACCGATAGGTAACGCTCAAAAATACCCATGCTTATCTTTTCCTTGTGAGGTGCTTTTTTCTATACGCCTGTTCATGTCGATCAATGCTCTGAAAACGCAGATCAAAGGTATATAAGAATTTAATCATATATGAATATAAATATATATGTTTTTTCAGATATGTTTGAACGGTTTTCTATTCTGAAGCGTAGCCCTCGCCCACTGGCGATGCCCAAATGACGTGCAAATCACTTCCGCAGCCTGACGAGACATAGCTGCGCCAAAACGATGCTCACCTTTCCGAGCCCGCCCTATGATGCAGCGCAGCATTAATATAAATACAGGTGAAATCCGAAACAAAAAACCAATAACATTTTGATTTATAAAAACTTTTAAAAATTGGCACACCTAATGCTATAGCCATGGCATCAAGTGCACCAATGGCGGTGCCAGATAAATAACCGGATACATACACGCTGACGTGTATTGAACAATTCACCGGAACAGCATCAGGCAAAGGCGTCTGTTCTCCCAGTCATCACTGGTGTGGAACGACGTCTTTTTTATTTTTGGGTTATCAACGGAGATGACTATGTTCAAGAAATCACACTCCCTGTTAAGTCGTGTCATCAGCACGACGGTATTGGCGGCTAGTCTGGCTACAGCACCTGCATGGGCTGCAATCGGCGAACCGGAAAAGGAAGACCTGAAGTTCGGCTTTATCAAGCTGACAGACATGGCACCACTGGCCATTGCTTATGAGAAGGGTTACTTCGAAGACGAAGGTCTTTATGTGCAACTGGAAGCACAGGCAAACTGGAAAGTGTTGCTGGACCGTGTGATTGATGGACAACTTGACGGTGCGCACATGCTGGCGGGTCAGCCACTGGGAGCTACCATCGGTTTTGGTACAAAAGCCGACATCATTACCGCCTTCAGCATGGATCTCAACGGCAACGCGATTACGGTATCGAACGACATCTGGGATCAGATGAAGCAATACATCCCCAACGGTCCGGACGGCAAGCCGGTACATCCAATCAAAGCGGATGCGTTAAAACCCGTCATCGAGAAATACAAGGACGAAGGTAAGCCGTTCAACATGGGGATGGTATTCCCGGTATCCACCCACAACTATGAACTGCGTTACTGGCTGGCGGCCGGTGGCATCAACCCGGGTTACTACGCTCCCCACAAAGGGGATACCTCCGGTCAGATCGATGCTGATGCGCTGCTGTCCGTCACCCCTCCACCGCAGATGCCTGCCACCATGGAAGCCGGCACTATCTACGGTTACTGCGTCGGTGAACCCTGGAACCAGCAAGCGGTGTTCAAAGGCATCGGCGTACCGGTGGTGACCGACTATGAGATCTGGAAAGACAACCCTGAGAAAGTCTTCGGTGTATCTAAACACTGGGCGGAAGAATATCCAAACACTCACCTGCGTGTCGTGAAAGCGATGATCCGTGCAGCGAAGTGGCTGGATGACAAGAACAACGCCAACCGTCCGGAAGCGGTAAAGATTCTGTCCCAGTCTGAATATGTAGGCGCCGATTACGACGTCATTGCCAACTCCATGACCGGCACCTTCGAATACGAAAAGGGCGACAAGCGTGACGTACCTGATTTCAACGTATTCTTCCGACACAACGCAACATACCCGTACTACTCCGATGCGATCTGGTATCTGACACAGATGCGCCGCTGGGGTCAGATTGCTGATCCGAAACCGGACAGCTGGTACATGGATATTGCCAAAAAAGTGTACCGTCCCGACATCTACCGCCAGGCGGCTGAAGAGCTGATCGCTGATGGCGTCATCAGTGCAGCGGAGTTCCCGGATTTCGCCACTGAAGACGGTTTCAAAGCACCGCAAACTCACTTCATCGATAACATCACCTACGACGGCTCTAAGCCAAACGAATATCTGAAGAAGTTTGAAATTGGTCTGAAAGACGATCAGAAAATCTGATGACCTGCTCCCTGCTGGCAAGGTATCGCCAGTGGGGGGCGTTTTGCGGGAGTATCCATTATGAGTCATTCATCTACAAAATCATCTAATCCGCTGGCGGCTCTGCTGTCTGTCTTCCAGTGTGAAAACCCGGTTCAATCTGCGTTGCAGAGTTTGAAGCAGCTCATTTTGCCTTTGATTGGCATGCTGGTCTTTCTGCTGATCTGGGATATAGGTGCTAAAAATATTCACACTTCTCTGGGTACGTTTCCCGGCCCTGCACAAGTTTACGAACAAACGCGTGGCCTGATCGACGATCATCAGGCTGAACGCCAGAAAGAGGTCGCGTTCTACGAGCGTCAGGACATACGCAACGCGAAAAAATTGGAAAAAAACCCGGACGCCAAGATCAAAGTCCGCCCCTATACCGGCAAACCGACATTTTTTGATCAGATCGGCACCAGTCTGGTCACCGTATTGGCAGGCTTCTTTTTCGCATCACTGATCGCGATCCCTGCGGGCATCATGATCGGGCTTAACCAACCGCTCTATTCCGCACTGAACCCGCTGATTCAGCTGTTTAAACCCGTGTCACCACTGGCATGGCTGCCGCTGGTCACGATGGTGGTCAGTGCAGTGTACGTCAGCAAAGATCCGATGTTTGCCAAATCCTTTATCACCTCACTGGTCACCGTATCACTGTGCTGTTTATGGCCAACGCTGCTGAACACCGCTGTAGGTGTTTCAGGTATCAGCAAAGATCTGCAGAACGTGTCTCAGGTATTACGCCTCTCCTTCTTTACTCACGTGGTGAAGATCGTACTGCCTTCTTCTATTCCGATGATGTTCACCGGTCTGCGCCTGTCGCTGGGTATTGCATGGATGGTACTGATCGCCGCAGAGATGCTGGCTCAGAACCCGGGCCTGGGTAAGTTCGTCTGGGATGAGTTCCAGAACGGCAGCTCCAACTCACTGGGTCGCATCATGGTCGCTGTACTGGTGATTGGCCTGATCGGCTTCATGCTGGACCGCATTATGTTGCTGATCCAGAAGAAAGTGTCTTGGGATAAAACAGCCATTCTGCGCTAACTCAACCTCACAAGGAGAAGACTGATGACAACAACACATCTCGAACTGACCGGGGTTGATATTGAGTTCCCCACCCCAGATGGCCCGTTTAAGGCGCTGGACAATGTGAATCTGAAGATCAAAAAAGGTGAATACATCTCCCTGATTGGTCACTCCGGCTGTGGTAAATCCACCGTGCTCAACATTGTTGCCGGTTTATATCAGGCCACCAAAGGCGGCGTATTGCTCGACGGTAAAGAGGTCAACGAACCCGGCCCCGAACGTGCCGTCGTATTCCAGAATCACTCTCTGCTGCCATGGCTGAGCGCCTATGAAAACGTTGAGCTGGCGGTGAAACAAGTCTTCAAGGGCAAGAAAAGCAAAGCCGAGATGAAAGACTGGATCGAACACAACCTTTCACTGGTCCATATGACCCATGCTATGCATAAACGTCCGGAAGAGATCTCCGGTGGTATGAAACAGCGCGTGGGGATCGCCCGTGCACTGGCGATGGAACCTAAAGTGCTGCTGATGGATGAGCCGTTTGGTGCACTGGATGCCCTCACCCGTGCTCACCTACAAGACTCCCTGATGGAAATACAGAACGAGCTGAACAACACCGTGATCATGATTACCCACGATGTGGATGAAGCGGTTTTGCTCTCTGATCGTATTGTGATGATGACCAATGGCCCGGAAGCCACTGTCGGCGAGATTCTGGAGATCGACCTGCCTCGCCCGCGCAACCGTATCGCTCTAGCCGATGACCCGCAGTACAACCAGTACCGCGCAGCCGTTCTGAGCTTCCTGTACGAAAAACAACGCAAGCCGAATGAAGGTAACACCAGCGAAAAACCGGCAGTTGAAGAAAAGCTGGCACGCAATCTGCAAACAGAAGATACCAAAGGCGAAATTTCAACGACCGAAACCACCGCCAACACTGAAAAAGTTAAAGCGGCCTAGGATCTAACCCCCATCAATACTGGGGTTAAAGCTTAAGCCCGGCAAAGCAGCCATCTCCAGACCGGTGCAAAGGCGCACCACATTGGCTCAAACACTGCTTTGCCTGCACAGATTTGAACAAAGGCGTTCATGCCCCGCTCCTGAATAGGTGCGGGCTGAACGCCTTTTTGC
>JAGSHA010000162.1 GCA_023954795.1 Oceanospirillaceae bacterium
GTAATAAAAAAATATTTCGCTTATTTTTTAAACACTTACAGATCGTTTGTTAGATCTGGCCATGCAGCTTTCAGATACTCAATCATAGACCACAGCGTCAGCGCAGCCGCAAGATACAGCATAACCATTGCCGCCCAAGCCAGGGCCGTAGCAGGTTCGGCCAGTACTAGAAAGAATATTGCCCCCATTTGTAAACTGGTTTTCACCTTGCCTACATAGGATACCGCGACACTTCCCCGCTTACCCAGTTCCGCCATCCACTCCCGAAGCGCAGAGATCACAATCTCACGCCCAATGATAATCATCGCAGGCACGGTCACAATCGGACTGCCATATGCCTCAACCACCAAGACCAGGGCAGTTGCGACCATCAGTTTATCTGCAACTGGATCGAGAAACGCACCAAAGGGAGATAGCTGATTAAGCTTGCGGGCCAGATAGCCATCAAACCAATCTGTGACTGCAGCTAAAGCAAAAATAAAACCGGCCCAATATGGAGCCCAGCTATAAGGCAAATAAAACACCAGAACAAATACCGGAATAAGAACGATACGTAAAAGTGTGAGGAGATTAGGAATCTTCATCGAAAACAGCACGTTATCCTCGTGTGTCAAACTTCTGGATGCAACGCCAAGTAAACCTCCTCGGCGAGCTTCCGGCTTATGGTAGAGACTTTTGCGATTTCTTCAACACTCGCCCGCTCTACCTCTTGTAATCCACCGAAATGTTTGAGTATTTCGCGGCGACGCTTCGGCCCAACACCCGCAATGCCTTCGAGCACAGATTGCTTTCGTGCTTTTCCGCGGCGAGCCCGGTGGCCTGTAATAGCAAAACGATGCGCCTCATCCCGAATATGTTGCACCAAATGAAGTGCACTAGAATCACCCGCCAGGGTAATCTCTTCACCCGTCTGGCCATTTATCAGAATTTCAAAACCTGCTTTACGCGTTGGCCCTTTGGCAACACCTACGACTTGCACCTCGGTGATCTGTAGTTCCTCTAGCACCTCCATTGCCTGAGTGACTTGCCCCTTGCCGCCATCGATCAATAGTATATCCGGCAATCTTCCTTCGCCTTTCTTGATGCGGGTATAGCGCCGCATCAATGCCTGATGCATCGCCGCATAGTCATCACCAGCGGTCACATCTTCAATGTTAAAGGTGCGGTAATCCTGCTTAAGCGGCCCGCTACGATCAAATACCACGCATGACGCAACCGTGGCCTCGCCGGAGCTGTGACTAATATCGAAACACTCCAGTCGCTGCGGCACTGCGTCAAGCGCCAGCGACTCCTGCAACTCCAGAAATCGATTATAGACGTTTTTCTTATTCGCCAGATGCGACGCAAGGTGTTGCTCAGCGTTAGTTTGCGCAAGCCTCTGCCAACCTGCACGCTCACCACGCACATTGTGCGATAAGATGACTCGCTTACTGCGCTTGCCGCCTAACGCCTCCTCAAGACAGTCTTTATCTTCGACGGCGTATGATGTGATCACACTGTTCGGAATCTCGCGTTGCGATGACAAATACCATTGCGCAACAAATGCAGACAAAACGTCTGCCTCAGTTTCTTCAACAGACACCTTAGGATGAAATATTTTGCTACCGATAATACGCCCTCCGCGTACGAAGAGCATATGCACACAAGCACCACCGGGCTTGAGCGCACAGCCCAGCACATCCGCATCACCTGCTGAACCAAAGACGTATTGCTGCTCCTGCACCTTCTGCAGGCTTACAATCTGATCCCGAAACTCAGCTGCCTTTTCAAACGCTAAGCTCTCAGATGCCTTTTCCATTTCGGTCGCCAATTCTTCCATGATGACTTTGCTTTTACCATCCAGAAACATCATTGCACGACGCATGTCTTGCTGATATTGCTCGGGGCTAATCAGCTCAACGCAAGGCCCGCTGCAGCGCTTTATCTGGTATTGCAGACAAGGGCGGGAGCGATTTTTAAAGAAACTCTCATCGCACTGACGTATACGAAATATCTTTTGCAAAAGGTTCAAGCTTTCGCGCACTGCCCCACCACTCGGGAATGGCCCAAAATATCGACCACTACGACGTCGAGAACCACGATGAAAGCGAATTGCAGGATAGGCATCTTTGTCAGAAACAAAGATATAGGGATACGATTTATCGTCCCTGAGCAGGATGTTGTAAGGCGGGCGCTGCTGCTTGATTAAGCTCTGCTCAAGCAGCAAGGCTTCGGTTTCACTATTGGTTACCGTAACTTCAATATCCGCAATTTTGCTGACAAGCGCTTGTGTCTTGGTAGAGAGGCCGGTGCTTCGAAAATAGCTGCTTACGCGCTTCTTTAAATTTTTGGCCTTACCGACATATAAAATATCACCCTTCATGCCGAACATCTGATAGACACCCGGACGACCGGTTAATCGACTAAGAAAGGATTTGGAATCAAAAAGCGATGAAGTAGTTTCAGTGTTCAAAACAGCCGGGGACTCTGACGTTACAAGGGAGTGAAGCCAACAGTTCTAGCGTGCCAGCCCCAAAATGAGCGGAATTACTTGACGCGATTTAGCGCCTTATTGTGGCTCATATGCTCATGAGTCGCTTCACTGTGCAATAACTGCAGTTCCTCACGTGTAGAATCACTGATTCCGGCGCCACGCGACAAAGATACTTCCAGATACGCACCAATTTCAGCATAGTAAAACAGGCTATTTTCGGTCGATTGCGCACGCTTCAGCTTTGTAAGGGCAATTTGCGCACCATGAAGCAGAATGTAGTTGATATCGGTTTCAGATAACAGTGGATTGCGTTCTCGCTCATTGAGCGGTGTTTTTGCCGAATCAGATTTGCTCATTCCAAAAATCCTGTTAAATACTTATGGAGCACCAGCCATTACTTTAAAGCCTAAGAGGTGGTTTTGTTAACTGATTCTTTCATTACACAGCAGATTCATATGGACATTCGATGGTTGCTGAATGCACCAGCCCTGATGTCTCTTCCTGCCGAGCACGATGCAGCACATTGGCTGAATCATCAGGGTCACATGCCACAACTGGATGAGGCTAGCGTATTTGAGCCTGACTTCTGGCAACATCGATTAGGTTTGTACTATGAGAACTTATTAAATTACATTCTAACAAAGTCTATACAACCCATTGAATTAAAAAGAAATATACAAGCCAGAAACAAGAGCAACACGATCGGCGAGTACGACTTTCTGATACGAATCAATGACACCGATACTTATCATATAGAATGCGCTGTTAAGTTTTATTTATGTACTGGTGACGGGTCAGACCTTAAGCAATACGAAGGCCCTAACCGACGAGATCGCCTTGACCTGAAATGGAACAAGATGCTTAACAAGCAGATCCGGCTAAGCAAAACGCCTGTCGGACGTGAAACGGCCGATAGTCTCAATCTTATTCCCAACCACATGCTCATTCTGATTCAGGGCTATCTGTTCTACCCATTCGCCACCCCTCCCTGCCCTCAGCGCCTGCATCCCGATATCAACCCGCAGCACCAACAAGGCTGGTGGCTTAGAAATCAACAGTTACCGACGATCCTCGAAGATCCGCTTCGCTATCTAATTTTGAATAAACCGTATTGGTTGTCTTGCCCAGACCTTCCTGAAAGCCAACTTATGACAGCAGAAGCACTATCTAGCCATCTGGAAGAGCAGAGGTATCCGCAGTTTGTTGTAAGATTGGAAAAAGCAGACGAAGGCTGGAAAGAAAAGGACCGGGGGTTTGTCGTACAAAACGACTGGTAGACAAGTAAAAATCTTAGGGAAGGCACATCAAACAGAGAACCGGATACCTGCAAAAACAAGTATCCGGCAGGGGTATTACTTCGCGTTAGTCGCCGCTTCTGCGTCTTTTTCGATTGCACCTTTCAGCAATTTGATGCCCACGCCGGTCATAACCAACATAGCCACTACAATTGCAATACTTGGCGCAAAAGAGATCAATGCGTACTTATCCATAGAACTGTCCTCGAATAATAATAGTTATAGTGTTTCTCTTAATTCGAAGCGCATTATATCGGGGTTCAGCTGTCTCGCTCAAGACGGTGAATCAGACTAGATGTATCCCAACGACTGCCGCCACTCTTCTGAACTTCCGCATAGAACTGATCGACCAATGCCGTGACAGGCAGCTGAGCGCCGTTCTTCCGGGCTTCATCGAGGGTGATATTCAAGTCCTTTCTCATCCAGTCCACCGCAAAACCAAAGTCGAACTCATTTTCGACCATCGTCTCATGACGATTGACCATCTGCCACGAGCCTGCAGCACCATGCTGAATAACACTGCACAGTTTTTTAACATCCAAACCCGCACGTTTGGCGAAATGAATACCTTCAGACAACCCCTGTACCAAGCCTGCGATACAGATTTGGTTAACCATTTTCGCCAACTGACCACTACCAGCAGGCCCCATCAGCTCAGCGGCCTTTGAGTACGCGGAAATGACTGTATTGACCTTGTCGAACACGGCTTGCTCACCACCAATCATGACGCTCAACACGCCATTTTCTGCACCTGCCTGGCCACCTGAAACCGGCGCATCCAGAAAGCCCAGATTCTGTTCTGCAGCAACGTCGTTTAGTTCACGAGCAACTTCTGCTGATGCTGTCGTGTGATCAATCAGGATCGCGCCCGCATGCATACCGGCAAAAACACCTGTATCACCTAATACGACGGAACGTAGATCATCGTCATTCCCCACGCAGGTAAACACCATCTCAGCATTTGCGGCAGCCTTAGCTGGCGTATCGGCCATCTCGCCTTTATATTCTTCAACCCACTGCTGCGCCTTCGCGGCTGTACGATTATAAACTGTGACCTGATGACCGTTATTCTGAAGATGCCCCGCCATGGGAAACCCCATAACACCCAATCCGATAAATGCGACTTTCATACTCTTTCTTTCCTGATTTAACGTGGCTGCCACGTAGTGTTAAAATGCCGTTTAATTTAGAAACAGCTAATTTATCTCGTTATGATGCGCCCTTTTATTACACTGATGCTACTACTGCTACTGTGCAGCCAGAGTTACGGACAACAGACAATCATCGACGATAGCGCACAAATCGGTGATACGGAAATCCCTTTTCTGCTGTACCCATCAAAATCCCCGAAAAAAACCATAATCTGGTTCGAGCCTCACTATGGGGAATTCACCTCTCAGCCGGTTGCCGCAGCGTTAGCTCAGCAAGGCATCACGGTTTACCAGCCTAATTGGTTCGAAACGTTTTTCTTACCGCGTAGCTACTCCAGTCCGGCTGAAATGGATGGAAAACTTATCTCCGCATTTATTCACTACGTGAAACAAAAAGAAGCGGGGCCTGTCTATTTGATAGGAGCAAGCCGTGGAACGGTGGCAGCACTCAATGGAATTGCGGTAGATAGCACATATATCGACGGCCTCATCGCACTGAATCCTAGTATCTATTTGCGCCAACCTCAGCCAATGCAGCTGGTTGAATTTGTACCTGCCGCAGCTCAATGTCCGATTCCCGTCGTGATTCTTCAACCCAATCAATCAACGCGTATCTGGTGGATGGATGAGGTTGAAAATACACTGCGCACTGGCGGCGCAACGGTACGCTCACGGCTGATTCCCGATGTTCGGGACGGATTTTGGCAACGCCCTGATCTAACTGAGAACGAGATCAGTCGCAAAAGACGGTTCCATCTGGATATAATGGCCGCAATCGACATTTTGGAGACGCTTAATGAAAAATAAATTGCTTACGCTCTGGTTTGCATTTGCTGTGATGTTCACCGCCTCTAGCGGAGTGTCTGCGTCAAATAGCGTACTCTACAAATTGAGCTTTCCTAACGTTGAAAAGCAGCAAATATCGCTCTCTGACTACAAAGGCAAGGTCGTACTATTAAATTTCTGGGCTACCTGGTGCCCTCCTTGCGTCAAAGAGATGCCGTCTATGGAGCGCTTGCATCAGAAATTTGCAGGACAAGACTTTGAAATTGTTGCGATCAGTGCAGGCGAGACGCAAGCCGCCGTGGAAAGCTTCATGATGGAGCTGGATACCGAGCTGACCTTTCCTATTTTGCTGGACGAAAAAGGCCGCACGTTTAATGAATTGGGTATTCGAGGATTGCCCATGAGCTTCCTGTTTGACCGCAATGGTAAGCTGGTCAGAACTATTTCAGGCAGCCGTGAGTGGGATGAGCAGCGCGAAGTAAAACTGATCGAGTCTGTACTTAAACCGTAAGTTGCACGGTAACTGAACACAAAAAAGGGACCTTGAGGTCCCTTTTTATTGCATAAGTAAACGCTGTCAGGCGTTATACACGGCTTCTGCAGCCAATGCAGCTACGCCACGCGTAATAGGCGCATTCATTGAAGACAGTGTGTTCTCCAGCGCAGACAGACAGAACATTACATTCCGACGGTTACAAGCGCTGCCCATCAAGCCGATGCGCCATACTTTGCCCGCCAACGCACCTAAGCCAGCACCAATCTCAAGGCTGTATTCATTCAGCAGTCGAGTACGCACTTCCGCTTCATCGACGCCTTCAGGTACAAACACCGTGTTCAGCTGCGGCAGACGGCATTCTTCGTCCACCAGGAAATTAACACCCATCGCTTCAAGCCCTGCACGCAGTGCATCGTGATGAAGCTGATGGCGCTGCCAAGCATTTTCCATGCCTTCCTCATGCAGCATAATCAGAGATTCATGCAGTGCGTACAAGGAATTAACCGGTGCCGTATGATGGTACGCTCGCTTGCCGCCCCCACCCCAATACCCCATAACAAGGTTCTTATCCAGGAACCAGCTAGGTACAGGTGTTTTACGGCTTTTCACCGCTTCGATTGCCTTCTCACCAAACGCGACGGGAGAAATTCCCGGTGGGCAGGACAGACATTTCTGTGTGCCGGAGTAGATTGCATCAATCCCCCAGCCATCCATGTCCACATCGATACCACCCAACGAAGTCACCGCATCAACGATACTCAGGCAACCGTACTTCTGTGCAAGTGCGCACAGGGATTCTGCATCAGAGCGGACACCGGTAGACGTCTCAGCATGAA
>JAGSHA010000124.1 GCA_023954795.1 Oceanospirillaceae bacterium
AGCACCCGCAGATATTATGCCGGTATATCTGTACCTGATGGGCGCCGACAGCAAAGCGATTAACGGACAGTCTCTGAACGCTCAGTAACAACTATCCACCTTATCGATACACATAAAAAAAGCAGCCTGATGGCTGCTTTTTATTTAAATACCCGATGAGGTATCAGTCTTCGGTACGCTTACGGTCTTCAGAGCGACGAGTACGCTGACGCTTGTAGCGCCGCTTCATCTGATCCTTTTCAGCGATCGACATAGGACGTGACTTTTTGGGTGTCACTTCCATCATTTTGCTCAGCTCTTTGACCTCTTTTGGCGTCATTTCACGCCAAGTACCCGCACGTACATCACTCGGCAAGAAAACAGGCCCATAACGCACTCGCTTCAGGCGGCTGACCTGCAGCTCCTGTGATTCCCACAGTCGACGTACCTCTCGGTTACGCCCTTCCATAACAACACAGTGGTACCACTTGTTGGCACCCTCGCCATCGAAGTACTGCACATCTGAAAAGCGCGCCATACCATCGTCAAGCAATACACCTTCGGTTAACGTTTTCAGCGTTGCTTCTGAAACATCACCCAATACACGTACTGCATATTCCCGATCAATATTTGCTGACGGGTGCATCAGTGCATTTGCCAACTCACCATCAGTGGTAAATAACAGCAACCCGGAGGTGTTTATGTCCAGACGTCCGATAGCGATCCAGCGCCCCTCTTTCAGCGGCGGCAGATGACGAAACACCGTTGCCCTGCCTTCGGGGTCATGTCGGGTGCAGATCTCACCGACTGGTTTGTTATAAATAAGTACGCGTCGTGTCGCGTCTTTTCCAAACACCAGTTTTGTTTCGTGACCATCAACTTTTACCACATCCTGTGGGCCAATACGGTCACCTAACGTCGCTTGTTCGTTGTTCACGAAAATACGACCATCTTGTATCCAACGCTCCATCTCACGACGTGAGCCAGTTCCAGAGCGCGCCAATACTTTATGTAGCTTTTCATCAGCCATGTTCGACGCTCCAAGCATAAATGGGTAGTAGCACGGGATCTGCGCAGGATGCAGACCCCAAAAAAATAAAAAAAGCCCGCAAGGAACCTTGCAGGCTTTTCTATTCTATCAGAATCGGAAGCGATTTATTTGATCAGGCAGTCTTCTTTTGTGTTGCCCTGATCGAAGAACTTCTGGAAAGCGATTGGCGTGCGACCGCGACCAGACCATTCATGGGTACCATCTTCATCCGTAATTCGGTATTTAGGCTGTACTTTTTTCTTAGGCGCTACATCAATAGAGCCCAACAGGTCTTCCAGATCGATACCCGCGTCCTTCATAGTCTGGCGGATAACATCAATTTTTTCTTCTCGCGCCTGCTTCGCTGCTACAGCTGCTTCCTCTTCCGCGCGCTTGTCCTCAGCAATCTCTTTCAGATCTGCCAGAACTTTTTCAATTTCAGCCACAGACAGATCAGCGCAATGCTTGCGCAATGAGTTTTTACGAGTCAGCGTTTTAAGGAAATCGGACATTTTTCTAATCACCAATAATTCAATATAAATACGTGCCTATCTTTATAGTTAAAAGAATAGGAAAAATCCAAAAAAAATCCAAAAAAAATTAAAATATTTTTGTTTTTTTATGACACTCACATTTTTTGCTATCTAAATTCAACAAAAATTCAGAAACCGGCTAACGATCCTGCACCTTCGCGTATTATTTCTGGCACTTCATCAACCAGATTTACCACACTCGTAGCTTCCATACCGCAATAACCACCATCGATAACCAGATCAACTTCATGTTGCAAAGTTTGTCGAATTTCATATGGATCCATCATCGGCTCAGTTTCATCCGGCAATATAAGCGAGGTGCTCATAATTGGTTCACCCAGTTCACGCATCAGTTCAAGCGCTATTGGATTTTCCGGAATCCGTAGACCAATAGTACGACGCTTCGGATGCAATAGTCGCCGCGGAACTTCTGTTGTTGCCTTTAATATAAAGGTATAAGCGCCCGGAGTATGAGACTTCAATATACGGTAGGCCTGGTTCCCTACTTTTGCATAAGTACCAATTTCGCTGAGATCTCGACAAACCAATGTAAAGTTATGCTTATCATCCAAACGCCGGATACGCTTAATTTTCTCAAGCGCATTTTTATCCCCCAAATGACAACCCAGTGCATAGGCACTATCGGTAGGATAGACAATGACACCACCACGATGAATGATCTCAACTGCCTGTTTAATCAGGCGTTGTTGAGGGTTTTCTGGATGTATTTGAAAAAACTGGCTCACAGCAGTTATCCACGTCTGTTATTTATTGTCAGTTTAACGTGATATTGCTCAAGCCTGAAGCAACTTCGATAAAACGTGTCGGGACAAATCTTTTACTGGAGGAAACTTACCAACATCTGTCCAACCATGAGAAGGGGAATGAAAGTCACTGCCTGCAGAAACCATTATATCCATTTTCCTTGCCAGTCTCTCAAGGTCCGCCTGATGATTGGGAGAAATACCCGTGTATGAAACTTCAATCGCAGAACCACCTTCTGCTACAAAATCATTAACGACTGCCCTGATTTTTGTAAAGGTCATTTTATATTTAGTCGGATGAGCTAACACAGCCTCTCCACCCGCTCCATTTATTACAGCAATCGCTTCTGTAAATGAAGGCCAGTCCATTTTCACATCACCGGTTTTACCGGTCCCTAAATACTGTTTAAACGCAGCCTGTTCGCTATTCACTACACCCATATCAACCAATGATTTAGCTATATGGGGACGTCCAACAATTGCACCGGCAGAATTTTCTTTCACTGCAGAAAATAATGGCTCACGTGATACACCCTGCTTTACGAGACGCTCACATATTTTATCGGCTCGCGCCTGCCTTAATACATCCAGGTGTTCGAGATATGTGTTCAAATTTCGATCATTTTCGTCGACACCCAAACCTATTATATGTAGCACCCGGTTGTTCCAGCTGGCCGTCAACTCCAACCCAGGAATGATCTGAATGGCTGAGTCGGCCCTCTTAATAAGTTCCTTAACACCTTTCAGTGTGTCGTGATCGGTCAACGACAACACTTCAATGCGACGATCTATCGCTCTGGCAAGCAACGCCTCGGGTGACAACCGGCCATCAGAGGCGGTACTGTGACAATGGAGGTCATATTTTGGGAATAGTATAGACATGAGTATTTATAACTTACCTGAGCAACTTTATACTTGAGACTTAACTCTGACAGACAGCAGATGCGATGAAACTACTACTCGACTTTCTACCCGTCATCATATTCTTTGGCGTCTACAAATCAACTGATGACATTATCTTAGCAACTGCTGTACTTATTCCAGCGACCTTGCTTCAGATGCTGTACACCTGGATTCGTTCCCATAAGATCGAAAAAATGCAGTTGGTCACCCTGGCGCTGGTTGTCCTGCTCGGCGGTGCAACCGTCATTTTTCAGGACAAAACGTTTATTCAATGGAAGCCTACCGTCGTGAACTGGCTATTTGGCATCGCCTTTTTGGGTAGCCAATTCATAGGTAGTAAGCCCATTGTGCAGCGCTTGATGGAAAGCAACCTTGAGCTGCCAGCAATCGCCTGGCGTCACCTGAACATTGCCTGGGTGATATTCTTTATCGTCATGGGTGTACTTAACCTCTTAGTTGCATACAATTTCAGCGAAGAGACTTGGGTTAACTTTAAACTGTTTGGCATGCTGGGGCTGACATTAGTCTTTATTCTGGCACAAGGAATGTATCTTTCCCGCCATATTCAAAATACTGACAACCAAGATTAGAACCGGAGCACTGCCGTGTATTACGCAATTATTGCCGAAGATGTAGCCAACAGTCTGGAAGACCGCCTCAAATCCAGACCGGATCACTTGGCACGACTAGAAGAGCTAAAGCAACAAGGTCGACTCTTTGCAGCAGGCCCATTACCTGCAATTGATTCAGAAGACCCTGGTGAAGCAGGCTTCACCGGCAGTCTGGTAATTGCTGAGTTTGAATCTCTGGAAGCGGCCAAGCATTGGGCCGATGCAGATCCTTACTTCGCAGCAGGCGTCTACGAAAAGGTAACCGTTAAGCCATATAAAAAAGTGTTACCCTGACTAAAGAAGGGTTCCTTTTAAGATTTAATTCGCAGTAGTATTACATCAGAACTTCCTTAATTAGCTTAACTTAAACAAGCTGTTCAGTATAAGTTAAGCGCGGAGAGGGTGTACTGCGCATACTGCAATAAATATCATCCGCCATGTACAAGGAAAGAAAAATGAAAAAGATCGCAATCGCTTCCGGCATTCTGCTTGCTGTTACTGCAGCGGCAAACGTTCAGGCTCATCCGGAGAACGAAGGCTACGCTACAACCACGGCAGAGACCGTATGGCGTACTGGTTTTGGTGACTGCTGGCGTCACGGCTTCTGGAAAGAAGACAACGCGATTAAGGGCTGCGATGGCTACAAAGAGCCAGTGGCAGCTGCCGCGCCTGCTCCTAAACCAGCACCAGCACCAGCACCTACTGTTAAAAACATGCTGGTAAGTGAAACCCACATCGTTTATTTCGATTACGATAGCAGCGAAGTTAAAAGCGTTGCAGAGATCACCGCATATGTTTCCAGCCTGACTAGGCTGAAAAGCATCTCTCTGAGCGGTCATACTGACAAGTTCGGTGCAAACGATTACAACATGGCACTGTCTCGTAAGCGCGTAAATGCAGTCGCTGAAGCGCTGACAGCAGGCGGTGTTAACCCTAACCTGATCCTGACTGACTATTCCGGCGAAGCAAACCCTGTTAAAACTTGCGAAACCGATACTAAAGCATGTCTTGCAGAAAACCGTCGTGTAGAAGTCACTATCAACGGCGTAAAGCAGGTTAAGCAATAATCTGTTTGGAGGGACCAAAACGGTCCCTCCTTTAACCAGAAAACGACGACTATGAAACCACTACTACGATTACTGACTACCTTTATTCTGCTTATTGGCCTGACTTCGAATGCAATTGCTGAGAATTACCAGGAACAAAAGGTTGTTTACCATATGAATTATGGCGACACCCATCGAATTGCAGAAACGATGGTGAATATCAGCAATCATCTCGGCGAAGTGGGGGAAGGTCGTATTGATATTAAGGTTGTGGTTCACGGTAAAGCTATCGAATATTTCATTGCGTCAGCAGAAGATGAAGCTAAACAGATAACGCTGGACTCACTTCGCTTAAGAGATGTGCAATTCATTATCTGCGGCAATTCACTCGACGGCTACAAAGTGACACACAAAGATTTATATGAGGTCGAAGAGGAAGATGTCGTACAGGCCGGCCTGCCAACGATTATCGATCTTCAGCAAAAAGGCTACATTTACGTTCGCCCATGAAACTTCCTCGCTGGTTAGACTGGTTACCTTTTGGACATGTTCCGGAAATTAATCCGAACCAACTCCCCTGCGACCCTCTCGAAGTTTCGAATCACTTCCAACTGATTGATGTCCGTAGCCACGCCGAATGGCGACAAAGCCATATTCAAGGCAGCATCAACCTCCCACTGCAGCGCTTTTCAGTTTCAGCTCCTGAGCTCAGCTCAGTGCATAAACCCATCATCTGTATATGCCTGAGTGCACACCGCAGTACCCCCGCTGTTAGAAAATTACGTCGGGCAGGCGTTGAGGCATATGAACTCAAAGGCGGTATGTTGAATTGGTGGCGCTTGAAACTCCCTACTGATAAAGACTGATCTGCGCGATACTGTCCTCTTTTCCAACTGCGCCCTATTCGTCGTCATTCTTATCTTTAAACAGATACAAAAAAGGCGACCCTAAGGCCGCCTTTTCGCATATCAAAACTTCAAGCGATTAATCTACCCAAACACGTGCATTGCGGAACATGCGCATCCACGCACCATCCTCATCCCAGTGATCAGGTGCCCAGGAGTTTTGCAGAGCACGGAATACACGCTCAGGATGCGGCATCATAATGGTGACACGACCATCTTCAGTTGTTACACCACTGATACCTTCTGGAGAACCATTCGGGTTCGCCGGGTAAGTCGCCGCCACTTTGCCATAGTTATCCACATAGCGCAGCGCAACAGAGCCACTGCCCTGTAGATTAGCCAGATGGGTTTCATCAGCAAACTCCGCGCGACCTTCACCATGGGCAACAGCGATCGGCATACGAGAACCCTGCATTCCCTGAAGGAAGATAGAGTTACTCTCCTGGACCTCAACCATCGCGACACGTGCTTCAAATTGCTCAGAAACGTTACGCACAAAATGTGGCCACAGGTCAGTTCCTGGGATCAACTCGTGCAGGTTGGATAGCATCTGACAACCATTACAGATACCCAACGCGAACGTATCTTCACGCGTAAAGAATGACTGGAACTGATCTCGGGCGCGTGCATTAAACAAGATGGATTTAGCCCAACCTTCACCTGCACCCAACACGTCTCCGTAAGAGAAACCGCCGCAAGCAACCAGACCTTTGAACTCATCCAGTGTGCGACGACCTTCCAGGACATCACTCATATGAACGTCAACAGCATCGAAGCCAGCACGATCAAACGCTGCAGCCATCTCAATCTGACCGTTCACACCCTGCTCGCGCAAAATAGCCATCTGCGGGCGACGGCCAGTCTGAATATAAGGCGCAGCTACATCTTCGTTAATATCGAAGGTGAGCTCTGCGTGCAGACCCGGGTTAGCAACATCCAGCAGCGTTTCATATTCCTGTTCAGCACATTCAGAATTATCACGTATTGCCTGAATGCGGTAAGAGGTCTCTGCCCACCAGCGCTGCAACTGCACACGACTCTCGGCATAGATCTCTTCATCATCAAAGTGAATACAGATCTGATCATCTTCGTTGAGCGAACCAATCACTTTCGCAATATCGCCCAGACCCGCAGCGTTCAGTTCGGTCAACACCTCTTCGGTGTTATCACGCTTAACCTGAATAACCGCACCCAACTCTTCGGAGTAAAGCGCTGCCGCGAACTCACTGCTATCGGCCGCCAGCATATCGAGATTCAGATCGATACCTGAACGACCGGCAAATGCCATCTCAGCAACAGTTGCAAACAAACCACCGTCGGCACGGTCATGGTATGCCAGCAACAGATTCTGGGCATTCAGCTCCTGAATCGCTGCAAAGAACGCGGCCAACTGCTCTGGATTTTCAACGTCAGCAACATCCTGACCCACCTGATTGTAAACCTGCGCCAGCGCAGACAAACCCAGACGGTTTTGACCGTTACCCAGGTCCAGCAAAATCAGATCAGTATCACCCAGATCAGTACGTAGCTGTGGCGTCAGCGTTTTACGTGCATCGGTCACCGGCGCAAAACCCGTGATAACCAGAGACATCGGCGCGGTTACAGACTTATCTTCGCCTTCGTCATTCCAGACAGTGCGCATAGACATGGAATCTTTACCGACCGGAATCGTAATGCCCAGTTGAGGACACAGTTCCATACCCACCGCCTTAACGGTGTCGTAAAGCTTTTCGTCTTCACCCGGATGACCTGCCGCACACATCCAGTTTGCAGACAACTTAATGTCTGCAATCTCAGAAATCTTCGCAGACGCCAGGTTAGTAACCGTCTCACCAATCGCCATACGACCAGACGCAGGAGAATCAACCAGTGCCAATGGGGTACGTTCACCCATCGCCATCGCTTCACCGGCATAGGTATCGTAGGAAGAGGTCGTCACCGCGCAGTTTGCCACAGGCACCTGCCAAGGTCCGACCATCTGATCACGCGCTACCGTACCCGTAATGGAACGGTCACCGATGGTAATCAGGAAGGATTTAGAAGCAACCGCTGGCAACTTCATCACACGCTCAGCGGCATCTTTCAGATCAATTGCGGTCGCATCAAATGCCGGTACATCATATTCAATACGATCAACAGTACGGTGCATCTTCGGCGGCTTACCAAACAGCACGCTCATCGGCAGATCAACCGGATTGTTCTCGAAGTGAGTATCACCCAAGGTCAGATGATGCTCTTCAGTGGCATCACCCACAATCGCATATGGGCAACGCTCGCGCTGACAGATCGCTTCAAAACGCGCCAGATCTTTTGGCTCAACCGCCATAACGTAACGCTCTTGCGCTTCGTTACACCAAATCGCCAATGGAGACATGCCCGGCTCATCGTTATTCACATTGCGCAGATTAAAGTTACCGCCGCGCTCGCCGTCTTTTACCAGTTCAGGAAATGCATTGGACAAACCACCCGCACCCACGTCATGGATAAAGGCGATTGGGTTTTCATCACCCTGCTGCCAGCACTGGTCGATCACTTCCTGACAACGGCGTTCCATTTCCGGGTTATCACGCTGCACCGATGCGAAATCCAGATCAGCGGAAGAAGTGCCTGAAGACATAGAGGATGCTGCGCCGCCGCCCAGACC
>JAGSHA010000239.1 GCA_023954795.1 Oceanospirillaceae bacterium
CCCCCATGAATAGAACAGACAGGTCATCGCAGTAACCCCTACCGCTGCGCGCAGAAAATGCAGATGCAGTTTTTCAGTTTTAATGGCGCGCGTACCTTTACGCAATATCCACGGCAATAATAAACACAGGCCAAACAAGTTACGAGCAAAGACAATTACTTCCGTTGGCAACTCACCCGACAGCTGTTTAATGACCATCCCTGAGCACACCAGAAAAAACTCTGACAACACAATCAGTAACGCACCCCGATAGACGGGAGAAGAATCCATAAGTACTTTGCTTCCCTTCAAAACGAAGAAAGCCAGACGCCCCTAAAGAGACATCTGGCTGGTTCAGTGACGACTAGTCGATCTTAATTAAATAGCGATAATCTCGAAATCGCCACCCATTTCCTTAGCTGCTGCCTCGCTAGTAACGACCGCAAGGCTGGCCTTCTCCGGATCAAGATAGGTCTTCGCAACGCGTTTCAGATCATCAATGGTCACTTTCAGAATACGCGCACGAAAACGCTTGCGCTGCTCTGGTGTACGCCCAAACAGTTCACTATGGAAGGCCTGCTTCGCTTCTCCAGCAGGAGATCCCGGACGGTCGATGGAGCTAACCACACCCAAAATCGCTTCTTCCAGTTTTTGAGAATCGTGTTCCTCTTCCAACAACCAGGCTACAGACTTATCGAAGTCATCCAGCGTCTCGCTCAAGCGAGGGTCGCGATAGGAGAAGAAACGGAATGCAGCATCAGCTGAATCCTGACCCGCACCGGAACCGTAGGCACCACCCTGCTCACGAATAGCGCGATGCAGATAGCCGTTGCGCAGGAAGTCACCCAGCACCGTCAACGCCGCTGAGTCTTCATGCTCAACCGTCACCGTTTCATAAGCTTTGGCACAGAAGTTCACCTGCGTACTGGTTGTCCATAGCTGTTTAACATGACCACGCACTGACTCTAGCGCAAATCCGCTATCGGCGGATGTGGCGGCAGAATCGACCCAGGTATCAGCCAGAGTTTTAGCCAGCTCATCCTGCTGCTCGGACTCTGCCACTACCAGGAACTGACGTGGCGCGGCCTTTATCTTCTCATGTAATGCACATAACTGGTCGGACAGTGCCTGAAGTTCCGCCTCGTCGTTGAGTCGATCATCCAACTGTTTGGTGGCGCGAATCCCTTCCAGACCACGGGTGTCATGTGCCAGACGTGCAGCCGGACTCATTTGCGCCAAAGCGGCCATAATCGCCAAACTGTGCCCATGCCCCGTAATACTTTGCTCTTTACGAGTTCGCTGCTGAGCAACAATTTCACGGATACGTGCTTGTTCATCAAAGCGCGCGTGATGCAAGGTTTCATGCAGCAGCGCAGTCATCTCCTCCTGCTTTGATACCAACGCCTTACCCGCCAGCGTGAAGTAACCTTTCACATCCTGCTCGCTATCAATAGCGCCACGAATAGACGAATAGGCATGTACGCTACCTGTCACCTGCGCCTGATACTGCTGGTTCTCCATGTAGTTGCGATCACCACAGCCCATCTCTGTCAGCAAGTGACTATAGAGCGGCAACAGACGTTGCTCATCATCACTGAGTGCAGGCAGGTCCATAATAATCTGCTGATATACCAAACCATTCGTACCCTGCTCATACTGGGTCAGCGGCAGCTTAGGGTCTTTACCTGTGGCTTCCGGAATACTCATTTCATCCGGCACATCGTTGATCGTCACTTTTGGCAGGATGCTTTCATCATCTTCCTGCATCTGACGCTCTTCTAACGCTGCAGCCTGATCAATCAGCGCTTGAGCTTCAGTCTCACTTAGCTGCTGTCGAACCGCTTCGAGATTATCGGCTTCCACCTGATCACGACGTTTGGCCAGATCCGCATCAGGACGCAATGTCAGACGTACACGATGGTTGTTATCCAGCAGCCACTCTTTTACCAGACGCTGTACAAAGTCAGGCTCTTTGATCTGCTCATGCAAAGATTCCAGCACAGGATCAAGATTCAGCAACGCAATCGCATCACCGCGATGAATCGCGGATGGCATCGCTGCCAGAATCAAATTCAGACCGTAAGGATGCCCATCACCACTGATCTCGCGCTGAATTAACTCCAGCTGATGCAACTGGGCTTCCAGCATCTCCTGAGGGACACCCTCTTCCGCCACTTTTTCCAGCGTTTCAAGCACCAATGCTTCGAACTGACTCGCACATTCAGCTTCACTGCCTTCAATGCCACACATAAAGCTCATCTGACGATTGGAGTCTTCAAGACCGCACATCGGTGAAGGCGCCGTACCCAGATCAGTCGTTTCCAACGCGTGACGCAATGGGGACGCACTGTTGTCCAGCAACACTCGTGACAGCAAATGAGCCTTTAACTGCTCTTCAAGATTGGTCGAGTGGCCCATCAGCCAGCCCAGCACATGGTGGGTTTTAGCGCTGATATCGTCCTGATCAAGCGCGTAAGCTTCTTCAATACACACCGGTGAGTGATATGGCTTTTCTTCTTCTACACCGATCTCAACATCCAGCTTGTCGAATTTGTTCAGCGCGCGCTCTTCAAAACGCTGCTGCAAGTCGCTTACTGACATATTGCCGAACGTCATGAATACCGCATTGCTCGGGTGGTAGTGAGTGCGGTAGAACTCGAGCAGCTCGTCGTAACTCAGATCAGTTATAGACTCTGGATCACCACCGCTGTTGTAATGATATGTTGTCGTTGGAAACAGGTATTTGCTCAGAGTCTGCCATAGGGTGGAGATCGGAGAGCTCATGGCACCTTTCATCTCGTTCAGCACAACACCTTTGTATACCAACGACGAGGTCTTATCACCAGCTTCGGCAAACTCCATGCGGTGACCTTCCTGCGCAAAATCCAGTGGATCAAGGCGCGAGAAAAATGCTGCATCAAGATAAACATCCAGCAGATTATTGAAGTCCTTCGTGTTCTGGCTGGCAAATGGATACGCCGTCCAGTCGCTGCTGGTAAACGCATTCATAAACGTATTCAAAGAACGGCGCGTCATCATGAAAAATGGGTCACGCACCGGATAATTTTCACTGCCGCATAACGCTGTGTGCTCGAGAATATGAGCAACACCGGTTGAATCCATCGGCACGGTGCGAAACGCCACCAGAAAAACGTTCTCTTCATTATCTGCCGCTATATGGTAGTGCTTGGCACCGGTCTTAACGTGGGTGTACTCCGCCACCTCAACACCAAGAGAAGCAATGGTTTCCGCGCGATCAAAAATGAAGCTGGCGTAACAATCCTGTACTTGCATAGAAACTGAAGCCTTATATAGATGTAGATATCGATAATTCCTGCACACCCATTCCCAATTAAAGCTGGAGGGTGAATCTGGCTTTTCACTGCCAATATATCGTCGATTGTATAGAGAAGCCCGCAGGTTTCAAAAAACTGTTGCAATTAAGTTCTAGTCTAGAAGCTGAATTTCGGTTTTGTCTCCAAAAAACACTGTTCCGCACTGCAATATTCAATGAATGATGACAATGGCATTTTTAGATCTAGAGAAAGAGTTATGCCCACTATTCTGTTTTATAAGTGTTTTTAAAGAACAAAAGTTCCAAAACAAAACATTTGTGCAGCGCACAAATAGCAGTTGACAGGTTATTTTTTAGCCACTATATTTGACCCTAATTGCTGCAACGCACAAAAGAATCAAACCAGCTTATACTCAAGGTGATAACCATGTACGACCTGATGAAAGACGTAAAGGAAAAAATGCAGCCAGCAGTAGACGTGGCTGAAATCAATAAGAAAGCTGCAGAAAAGCTGTTCGCACTGCAGTCCGAGTACGTTACCGACTTCGTAAACTCTTGCGTATCTCAGATGAAAGCGCTGACCGAAGTTAAAGAGCCATCGCAGGCGGTAGAGCTGCAGATGACTTACTTCAAATCACTGGAAACTAAGCTGGCAGATATCGCAGAGAAAGAGTACGACGCTCTGAACGAAGCCAAAGATCAGATCACCGAAGTTGTTGAAAAAAGCCTGACAGATCTGCGTGATAACGACTACGTGTCCGAGATGACCAAATACATGAACGACGCTAGCGAGACTGTTAGCCAGTACATGAATGAAGCTGCAGAAGCTGTTGCTGAAGCGCCTGTTGTAGCTCCCGCTGCTGCACCTGCTCCGGTAAAAGCTGCGAAAGCCGCTACACCGAAAAAAGCACCTGCTAAAACATCTCGTAAGACTGCTGCAGCTGCTGCAGAGTAATACCGAATGCGCTCTATAGGGGGCCGATCAGCCCCCTACTGTTCCACTCTGGCTATTACAGCCTTTATCCCTTTTTTCCGGTCTGCATGGCCGGATTTTTTATATCACTGCCCTAAGCAATCGCTTGTTCAACACATCAGCTAATATCTTCCAACCTTGCCAGCGCTGGCAACGGGCCGTCTAACCCCATCGCAAACCTCATTACCTTATTTTTCGCAGGTGTAACTCGCTCTGCCAGACCAAGCCCTATGTTCCTAACAATCTTTAACGGCATATTGTCGTTACTGAAGACACGGTAAAACATATCCATCGCCTGCATCATCATCAAGTTGTGATTGCGGCGCTGCTTCTCGTACGCTTTCAGTACAGCCAGTGACGTAAAATCTTCACCATTACGCTGGGCGATCAAAATCGTCTCTGCCAATGCGGCTGCATCCAGCAAACCGATATTGACGCCTTGGCCTGCTAGTGGATGGATCATATGCGCAGCATCGCCTGCCAGTGCGACACCCTCCTTTACATATTCCTGTGCATGCTGACGACGGAGAGGGAAAAAACCACGTTCCAATAACCTATCAATCTTGCCAAGGCTTTCTGGGAACGTGTCTGTCAGCTCTGCCATGAACTGATCTTCGTCCAGTGACATCAAACGCTTAACGTTCGCTGGTGTGTTGTACCACACCAGCGATGCATGCTGGCCAGGCAAAGGAAGGAATGCCAACGGTCCCGTGGATGTGAACTGTTGCCATGTAATATCTTGCTGCGGGAAGTCAGTGGTCACGGAGGCCACCAGTGCACACTGTTCATAGTCCCATTTATGGACACCAATACCTGCCGCCTGACGAACACGCGATTCACCACCGTCGGCGGCGATCAATAAACGCCCGATCACTTCGGTACCATCTTCAAGACGCACCACGCTTGCACCGGGAGAATAATCGATCGACTCAGTCTTGGCCGGACAGATGAGGTCAACATTGGCAAAAGCAGCCATGCGTTCAAGCAGTGCTAGCTGAATAATTCTGTTTTCTACAATATGCCCCAGATACGGTTGAGCAATATCGTCGGACACAAATTCTGTTGACGCGCGCACTTCATCAGATTCCCACACCTTCATACGACGGTATGGGCAATGACGACGAGAAAGAATGCCTTCCCACGCACCCACCATATCAATGACATTTTGCGATGCTACGCTGATAGCGGA
>JAGSHA010000419.1 GCA_023954795.1 Oceanospirillaceae bacterium
ACCGCTATACCACTCAACCAGCCGACTGCGCTGGCATAATTATTGACGCCGTTGTTCCTTCACCCAGCGACGACTGAAGCTCAAACTGACCGTGATGGGCCATCGCCACAACCTGAGCAACCGCCAAACCAAGCCCGGTACCGTGGGACTTGGTCGTATAAAATGGCTCCATCGCCCGGCTCAGCGTTTCGTCATCCATGCCTGGTCCGTGATCTTCAACATTGATCCACAGGTTTCCGCTGTCCGTCGACAAGGACAGTGTGAGTTCAGCCCCTTCGCCTGTCGCCTGCAATGCATTTTCAACCAGATTAATAATCGCCCCTAACAATGCATCTTTGTTGCACTGGATGGATAATCCCGGCGCATGATTAATACAGTCACAATCGGCATCAAAGGACGTTAACGGCACATCCAGCTGATCCTCAATATCACTGAACAACTGTTCCGTTGTGAGCTGATCATCCAAGCGGGTTTCAGCACGCGCAAACACCAGCATATCCCGCACCTGCTTTTCGAGGTGAGTCAGACGGGATTTCACTTTAGCAGTAAATTTGGTGCGCTGCTCAAGGGTGATATCGGTGCGCGACAGATGATCAACGTACAACAAGGCAGCCGACAAAGGCGTACGAATCTGATGGGCCAACGATGCCATCATCCGTCCCATCTCGGACAAGCGCTGATAGTGAGACAATCGATCCTGCAGCAATCGTGTTTCCGTCAGGTTGGTCAGAAGCACCAGCTGTCCCGGTTCGTTATCCATCGCCCGTGTTGCCAGACTGACCCGACGCCCATCGTGTAATGAGACCTCGTGACCATCATCACTGCGCGGCGCAAAGCAACGCTGGATCACTGCGATCCACAGCTCACCGCGTAACTGGCTTCCCAGCAACTCCTCCGCGGCCGGGTTGCAGTCAGAGATCACACCGTCCCCACCTATCTGGATAACCCCTGCCGGAAGAAGATCAAGCAACTGACGCATTTTGGAGGCCAGCCGTTTAGACTCATCCGACTCCGCCTGACGCTCCTTTTCTAACTGCTGCTCCAGCTGCAAAACCTGTGTTTCGAGTTCGGCGATTCGGGCTTCAGCCGCAACCAACTTATCCATTAATCATTACTTCCGCTGAATGCCATACTTACGCATTTTCTCAACCAATGTGGTCCGACGTACCTGCAACTTTTCGGCAGCGCGTGCGACAACACTCTCACAACTATTCAGGGCCTGCTCAATCAAAGCCCGCTCCTGTTGCTCTAAATACTCTTTCATATTCAGGCCACTTTCCGGCAACAGGCACTCACCGGAAGTGGCAAGATCCGCTGCCGGATGCTCCTGAATCTGGCCAAAATCCAGTTTCTGTTGATAACGGTCTGGATCAGGCTCCTCAATGTGTCGAAATTTAGCGGGCAACTCAGAGACACCCACCACCCCATCGGGATACATAATCACTAAACGTTCAACAAGATTGGATAACTCGCGAACATTACCCTGCCAGGGATGCAACTGCAGTGACCGCAAAGCACTCGCGTGGAAAATAACCTTACCTAAACCTTGCGCATCGGCACGTCGCACCATCTCCTCAAGCAGCACAGGAATATCTTCAATACGCTCACGCAGGGGGGACATTTCGATAGGAAAAACATTGAGGCGGAAGTAGAGATCTTCTCGAAACTCGTTCGCTTCGATCATCACCTCCAAATCTTTATGCGTCGCGGCGACGATGCGTACATCAGCATCCAGTGTTTTAGTGCCACCCACACGTTCAAACTTTCGCTCCTGAATGACACGCAGGATTTTCACCTGCATATTCAGCGGCATGTCCCCGATCTCATCCAGAAACAAAGTGCCACCTTTAGCCAGCTCAAACCGTCCGGGTCGGCTGTTCACCGCCCCGGTAAACGCGCCCTTCTCGTGACCAAACAGCTCACTTTCCAACAACTCAGCCGGAATGGCACCACAGTTGATCGGCACAAAAGGCCCCTCATGGCGGGAGGAGTACTCGTGTAGGCTGCGTGCCACAACCTCTTTACCCGTCCCGGACTCTCCCGTGATCAATACGCTGACATCACGCGTCCCAACTTTGGCGATCATTGCCCGTACTTGCTGTACCGACGAAGAGACCCCTAATAAACTACCGTTAGCTTGAACTTGCTCCTCACTCAACCCTACCGGCAGCTGCCTGAAAACATGCGCTTTATGCAGTAAATCAACCAACTCAAAATGGACAAAACCCGGCGCCAGCTCACCGACTACCATCGACTTCAACTCAGGTGGCAGATTTTCCAATTCATTGGTATTCAGACCGTAGATGATAATTGGTAAGTTTGGCATTCTCTCCGCTAACTGACACACCATACGGTCAACGGCAATCGGAGCATCGCACGACCCCAAAAATAGTACGGGCGCTTTAATTTCATCCAGGTGATGAACACTTTGCAGCCAATGGGGATAGTCAAAGTGCTGGAAACTCAACTTAAGCAATTGAGCACAGACCGCCAAGTAATCGTCGTTGTTATCACTGACCTGTATGATGTGCAGAGATGTGGGTGCCATGGCTACGAATCAGAGTTAAATAAAGGTTAAAGAAGTATCCGTACCCGGCCGATACATGTCAATATATTGGCACATACCTACATTCAATGCTTGAACAAGGCCTGAGCTAGCGATCACTGCACCTGGCTAAAGTCGTGTGGCTCTTCCGATGAAGGTAGGAAAAAAGTATGATCAAGAAACTTGTGCTTCGCTACAACGTATTTCCGAGAGCGGCGACAAGGACATCGCTCCGAGCATCATCGACTGCTGATCAGCAGTCAAAAACGAACAACCCTGAGAACAACAATTCTCGCGAGTAATAAAGAGATGAAACTAGACGACTCCCTACACAAAGCACAAGTGCAACAACTCCAACTGCTACTCGAGAGTCAGTTCCGGAAAAACATCACCTTCTTCGCCAGTAAAGCTCCTCGTGTTGCAGAAACCTATAAAAACTACACACCGGAGAAAGTAAAGTTACAGCTTAGCGATGAGGGCTACCTTAATCTCTTTAACCTCACACTGAACAACAAGCCGGTTTACGCTTACGATCCGCAGCAATTTTGTCAAGACTATATCGATGAGTATGCAAAGCAGCCCAACTTCTATCGAGTAAAAAACACAAAGCCACGCACACTGGACAGAGAAAACATCGTTTTCATGTCGACTATTTGCCGGTGTCTTGAGCTACTTGAAAATCAGCCTACTCGACTTCGAGAAAAGGGCATCGAAAAAACAACCGATACTGTCC
>JAGSHA010000341.1 GCA_023954795.1 Oceanospirillaceae bacterium
AAAGCAGTTTGATACAAAACTGAAGGCAGAGTTTACTGATGAGCAGTCTCAGCTGGTTGACTTGGAAAAGCAGGCGAAAGCTGCCAAGGATAAGTTTGACGCAAACCGCGACCTGGCATCACCTGAGCAGTTGAAGCAGTTACACAATCAGTTCAAGAAGGTGTTTGCTGAATACCAACGCCGTGGCAAAGAACTTCAGCAAAAAAATATGCAGCGTCAGCAGGTTTTCTTGGGTGAGATGAAGCCTAAACTTGATGTCGTGCTCAAGCAGTTAATCAAAAGCGAAGGGTATGACGTGATTCTTGCGAAGAACGCGACACTCTACTTTAAGCCTGAGCTCGATATTACGCCGAAAGTCGTGGAATTGTTGAATCAGCAATAATGTCTAGTTCGGTCAGGTCGTTCCAGTTAGATGAACTCGCGTCATACCTTGGAGGTGAAGTCCGGGGAGATGGCGCTTGCTTGATTGAAAGTCTGGCAACGCTGGAAGAGGCGCAACACGGGCAGTTAGCATTTTTTGCAAATGCCCGGTATCTCAATCAGTTAAAAACGACACAGGCCAGCGCTGTACTAGTTTCACCAGAGCACGTAGATTCTGCGCCCTGCAGTGTCATTGTCTTAGATAATCCCTATCTGGGCTTTGCGCGTGTCAGTCACCAATTTGATACTACTCCGGATGTGTGTGCGGGGATTGCCCCAGGTGTTCAGGTCCATGCCACGGCGTCCGTTTCTGCAACCGCGCAGTTGGGGGCAAATGTTACTGTTGCTGAAGGGGTTGTGATCGGTGATCACGTCTATGTGGGCCCCAATTCTGTGATCGGGCGGCACTGCCGCTTGGACGCAGGGGTGCGGATTAGTGCCAGCGTAACGCTCTACGATGATATTAAAATTGGCGAAAATTCGCTGATCCATAGTGGAGCCGTGATTGGGGCTGACGGGTTTGGTTTTGCGCCGGATGCCGGGAAGTGGGTCAAAATTTGTCAGCTAGGTGGCGTGACAATAGGTAAAAATGTTGAGGTCGGCGCAGGCACTACGATCGATCGTGGGGCGCTGTCGGACACTGTGATCGAAGATGGCGTGAAGCTGGATAATCAAATACAGATAGCTCACAACGTAGTTATTGGCGAAAACAGCGCAATTGCGGGATGTACTGCTGTTGCTGGAAGTACTAAAATCGGCGCCGGCTGCACTGTTGCAGGGGGCGTGGGTATTACCGGACACCTGAACATAGCTGATGGAAGCCATATTACCGCGATGTCGTTGGTTTCCAAATCAGTGAGTGATCCGGGAGCGTATTCCTCTGGTACAGGCCTGATGCCCTCTAAGCAGTGGAAACGGAGTGTGGTTCGATTTCGTCAGCTGGACGAACTCGCCAAACGTATAAAATCTCTGGAAGAAAAAATTGAGACGTCAAAAGGTTAAATGACAATGATGGATGTGAACGAAATTCGTGAATACTTACCACATCGATACCCGTTCCTGTTGGTGGACCGGGTGTTGGAGTTGGAAAAAGGTGATTCCATCGTTGCGATTAAGAATGTGACCGTGAATGAACCGTTCTTTAACGGTCACTTTCCGGATCATCCGGTTATGCCGGGCGTGTTGATCGTGGAAGCGATGGCGCAAGCAGCGGGGATCCTAGGTTTCAAAACTATGGACAAGAAGCCACAGGATGGTTCAATCTACTACTTTGTAGGCTCTGATAAGCTACGCTTTAAGCGTCCTGTAGTACCAGGTGATCAGCTCAAGCTAGAAGCAAAAGTGATGTCTGAGCGCCGCGGTATTTGGAAATTTGATGTAAAAGCAACGGTTGAAGGTGATCTGGTGAGCTCCGCAACCATTCTTTGTGCTGATAGGAAGGTCTGATTTTGATTGACGCCCGTGCCATTATCGATCCGTCTGCAAAGTTAGCTGATGATGTCGTGGTCGGCCCCTGGAGTATTGTTGGGCCGAATGTGGAAATAGGCGCTGGAACGGTTATTGGTCCGCATGTCGTGGTAAATGGTCCGACAAAGATTGGTTCAAATAACCGAATTTTCCAGTTCGCGTCTGTGGGTGAGGAATGTCAGGACAAAAAGTACGCAGGTGAGCCGACCACGCTGGTGATTGGAGATCACAATGTTATTCGCGAGGGTGTCACAATTCATCGTGGCACTGTGCAGGATAATGGTGAAACGATCATCGGTAGCCATAACTTATTTATGGCTAACGCTCATGTCGCGCATGATTGTGTTGTTGGTGACAATGTCATCATGGCAAATAATGTTGCGGTAGCCGGCCATGTTCATGTTGGCGATTGGACAATATTGGGCGGATTTACTGCGGTACATCAGTTTTGTCATATCGGCTCTCATGTTATGTGCGGAGCGGGTACCGTTGTCCTGAAGGACGTACCTGATTACGTGATGACAACCGGTAATCCGGCCAAGCCACATGGTATTAATTCAGAAGGGCTGAAGCGTCGCGGATTTTCACCCGATGCAGTTCGGGCGATCAAACGTGCGTATAAAGTCATCTATCGTCAGAAGTTAACCGTTGAGTTAGCAGTGGATGTCTTGCAGGAAATGGCGCAAGAAACTGAAGAAATTACTCCTCTGATATCCTTCTTACAAAATTCTCCGCGCGGCATTATCCGCTAGGGTATTGCCGTGTCTACTCCTCTTAGAATTGGCATCGTCGCTGGAGAAGCATCCGGCGATATTCTGGGTGCTGGCCTTATCAAAGCACTAAAACGTCGCTATCCGGACGCTCAGTTTGAGGGTATCGGTGGCGAGCTGATGATTGCCGCTGGTTGTGAGTCTCACATACCGATGGATCGACTGTCTGTGATGGGTTTGGTCGAAGTGTTGGGGCGTCTGCGTGAGTTGCTTAAGGTAAGGCGTGATTTGGCAGATCGATTCCTGGCTAACCCTCCCGATCTTTTTATTGGTATCGATGCGCCGGACTTTAATCTTAAGTTAGAAGGCTGGTTAAAAGACGCAGGCATACCGACGGTTCACTATGTAAGTCCTTCCGTGTGGGCCTGGAAGCAGAAACGTATCTACAAGATCAAAAAAACCACCGATCTTGTGTTGAGCCTCTTCCCTTTCGAAGCGCAGCACTATGCTCCTACGCAGCAGCGTGTTGATTTCGTGGGACACCCGCTGGCTGACAGTATCCCCGGAAGCGTAGATCTTGCTAAGGCACAACAGCGGTTTGCGGTTAAGGATAGTGAAACGATTATTGCTGTTTTACCCGGCAGTCGTGGTAGTGAACTGAAGTATCTGGCTGAGCCGTTCCTTGAAACAGCACGCTGGTTATCCGAGCGCATCGACAATGTACGTTTTGTTATTCCGGCCGCGAACGAACACCGGCATGACTATTTGCATACGCTTATTACCGAGAAATTTTCTGACCTGAATGTTCAGTTGGTGATGAAAAATTCCCGTGAAGTGATGGCTATTTCTGATGCCATCCTAATTGCTTCTGGCACCGCGACGTTAGAGGCTACGCTGCTACAGAAACCAATGGTCGTCGCCTATAAAATGGCCGGGCTGACCTATGCCATATACTCTCGCATGGTTAAAAGCCGCTTTATTTCACTGCCCAATTTATTGGCGGATGAAGAACTGATTCCGGAGATTTTGCAGGATGATGTGCAACCTGAAATTCTTGGCGAGGCTGTTATGCGTGCGCTGAACGATGACGCATATCGACAGCGACTGGCCAAACGATTCCACGAAATCCATCAACAGCTCAATCTTGATGCAGATGAAAAAGCGGCTGATGCTGTTGAGCAGTTATTGCGTTCACGGGGTGTCATTTAATGGAATCTCTGGGATTCGACTTTTCCGTACAGAAGCTGACAGCGGGTGTTGATGAAGTTGGGCGGGGGCCGTTGGTTGGTAATGTTGTTGCTGCAGCGGTGATTCTCGACCCGGAAAATCCGATTGTTGGCTTAGCCGACTCTAAAAAGCTGTCGGAAAAAAAACGCGACGCCTTGTACGACGAGATTCTGGAAAAAGCGTTAGCGTGGTCAG
>JAGSHA010000332.1 GCA_023954795.1 Oceanospirillaceae bacterium
TCAGCCATTTTGTAAGTGCTTTAACAACGGCTGCAATTGTTGCCAGATGACCGGTTTTATGCCGGGCACTTGCATCGCTTCTGTCAGGCTGTGAGTCGCCAACGCTTTAATATCCGCCCGCACGCTAAAGAGAATACCGCTAAGTTCTGCCAATTCCTCTTCACGCTCCAACACCATCCGGGCCGCGCTTTCCCCCATTAGCAGAACGACATCTACGCCGCCATCTGCCAGTAAGCGATCCAGTTTATGCTGTACGGTTTGCAGTGCTTCATCATATCCCTGAGGTAAGGTAGGACTGGCAAACATCGGCCAGGGCAACAAGAAAGGTGAGCCTTGCAACGGCTGTTCGGCATTGCACACGCTGCGCACGATTGCTCCGGCCAAGGCCTGATGAGAAGGAGAGAAATCGTTCTGTGACTGTGGCGGCAAACTATCCACCACCAGCGCACGCCCAAAACGAGCCAGCGCTAACTTAAAGCGGGGCTGTGGACGTTTTGGTGCCTGCGTTGTCGCCTCAATAGCGACCGCATCATCATTATCAGACGGAGAGACTTCTTCAGATTGCGTCGGTTTAAGCGGTGCTTTCTTCTCTCGCCAAAGCGCTTCTTTAACTTCAGGTTTGGGTCCTGAGGCAAAACTTCGCGTCAGACTGGCACGCGCCGCAGCGGGATCCGCTGAAACGGAAGGTTTCGTTGCTGTATCAGCATTCGCGGTATTCGTATCCGCAAAAGGAATGTCAGGGGCGGGATAACTGAAATCCCACACCCAATCAGGAGATGGTGCGGCCGCGGGCAACTCTGCACGCGGCAGCCAGCTGGAGATACCGAGCGCTTCCAAATACTGGTGACGCTGCTGTTCTTCAATCATGACTACCGCTCCTGCCGTTCATAGCCTGTGGCAAGAGGTTATCTCCTACCGTCGAAAGACGTTATACCTGTGGGTGTGCTTTCTGAATGTTGGCATCCAACATATTCAGAGCATGCACGTACGCCTTCGCTGATGCGATAATAACATCGAGGTCGGCGCCCAGACCGTTCACGATGCGACCACCGTTCTCAAGGCGGACGGTAACTTCACCCTGCGAGTCAGTGCCTTCGGTGACGGCATTGACAGAATAAATCTGCAAACTGGCGCCCGAGTTAGCGATCGCTTCAATCGCTTTAAAGGCTGCATCTACCGGACCACTGCCCGCTGCTTCAGCACTTTGCTCTTCGTCATCAATCATCATGACAACTTTTGCCACCGGTGTTTCACCGGTCTGCGAAGTCACGGAGATACTGCTCAGCTTAAATTTCTCGCTGCTGGCTGTCGCTCGTGTATCACTGACCAGGGCCACCAGATCCTCATCGAAGATCTCATGTTTTTTGTCCGCCAGCTCTTTAAAGCGTGCAAACGCATCGTTCAGCTCTTTATCGGAGGCCAGCGTAGTGCCCAGCTCTTCCAATCGGCTGCGGAAGGCAGCACGGCCGGAGTGCTTACCCATGACCATACGGTTGGTTTTCCAACCCACATCCTGCGCGGTCATAATTTCGTAGGTTTCGCGGTGTTTCAGGACACCGTCCTGATGGATACCAGATTCGTGCGCAAACGCGTTCGCACCTACAATCGCCTTGTTCGGCTGTACCGGGAATCCCGTTACGCTGGATACCAAGCGGGAGGCAGGAACGATCTGTGTCGTATCCAGACCTGTAGTCACGCCCAGACGGTCATGACGGGTACGGATCGCCATCACAATCTCTTCCAGCGACGCGTTGCCCGCACGCTCACCCAGCCCGTTAATCGTACACTCAACCTGACGTGCACCCGCCTGAACAGCCGCCAGAGAGTTAGCCACCGCCAGACCCAGATCATTGTGGCAGTGCACAGAGAAGATCGCCTGATCCGCATTCGGAATCCGCTGGATCAACTGACCAATGGTGTGACCAAACTCTTCCGGTACCGCGTAACCCACCGTATCGGGAATATTAATGGTCCGCGCGCCTGCTTTGATCACCTCTTCGATGATACGGCACATGAAGTCCAGCTCAGAGCGACTGGCATCTTCCAGAGAGAATTCAACATCATCGATCAGATTACGTGCCCGCTTCACCGCGTGAACCGCCTGTTCAACCACCTGATCCGGGTTCATCTGAAGTTTGTACTTCATGTGGATCGGCGATGTGGCGATAAAGGTATGAATACGGCCTGAGTTAGCATTTTTCAACGCTTCACCGGCACGATCGATGTCCGCATCCAGCGCGCGGGACAGGGAGCATATCGTGCTGTCTTTTACGGTATTGGCAATAGACTGGACAGATTCAAAGTCACCCGGGCTGGCAATCGCAAAACCGGCCTCGATCACATCCACACGCATCTTCTCAAGCTGTTTGGCGACACGCAGCTTTTCGTCTTTGGTCATGGACGCGCCGGGGCTCTGTTCGCCATCACGCAAAGTAGTATCAAAAATAATGACGCGATTGTTGTCACTCATCGGAGATGCTCCAAATCTGATTTGCGTACCGTTTAGGATTAAACGTGACGCGGAATATGTTAAAAACTAAAAAACGGAGAAAGACGGAGTTATATGGAAAGTATACTGCCTTACGGCAGTCGTAGCAGGGCCGATAGAGGAGACAGGTAGAGAGGAGTCGCGGTGGCGTAATGCACACCGGATGAACTGCTTGTCTGGCTGGACCCTGAATTTTGCATGGCCGTTCTATGCGGTTTTTTGGTTTATATTATGACCACGTACTATAACGTGCCGTTAGCCATTTGCAAGCCTGTATGGCTACAATGACAGCGTGTAAAAAACCATGTCTCGAACGTTCAACAGCACAGGAACTACAGCCGATGGCAACCGAATTTGACCGTCCAATTGACCGCAGCAATACGTCCAGCCTGAAGTGGGAGAAATACCACAATAGTGACGTGCTGCCGATGTGGGTCGCTGATACAGATTTCATGTCACCTCCGGCCATTGCCGAAGCACTCCATGAGCGAATCGATCACGGCGTGTTTGGTTACACCAATACACCGGATGAGCTGGATAGACTGGTCATCGAACGGATGCAGAATCTCTACAACTGGACGATCGAGAAAGATTGGCTGGTGTGGTTGCCCGGCCTGGTGTGCGGTCTCAATCTGGCATGCCGTGCAGTGGGAGAAACCAATGATCAGGTATTCTCCCCAAAACCGGTCTACCCACCGTTCATGTCGTCGCCGCGTCTGTCCCAGCGCCAGTTGGTATCGGTACCTCTGAGCGAACACAATAATCGCTGGACGCTGGACCTGACCGCACTCGAAGCCGCGATCACCCCTGAGTCTAAACTCCTGCTGTTCTGCAACCCTCATAACCCGGGCGGAGCCGTATATCGACGCGAAGAACTGGAAGCGCTGGCGAATATCGCGGTCAAACATAATCTGGTAGTCTGCTCCGATGAGATCCACTGTGATCTGATTCTGGAAGCGGGCCTGCAGCATACTCCTCTGGGCTCACTCAACGACGACATCGCCGCGCGCAGCATTACCCTGATGGCACCGAGCAAAACGTACAACATTGCCGGTCTTGCCTGCTCCTTCGCCATTATCCCTGATCGTCAGTTACGTCAGCAGTTCCTCCGACAGATGAAAGGGATCGTGCCAGACGTCAATCTGCTGGGGTTCACAGCCGCAATTGCCGCCTACAAAGATGGCGATGCGTGGAATGCACAACAGCTCGATTATCTGCGCCGTAACCGGGATTATCTGGTGCGCGAGATCAACAAGATTCCCGGCTTAAAGCTGGCGCCGATAGAAGCCACCTATCTGGCATGGATCGATGTGTCGGGGGCAAAACTCGAGAACCCGGCTCACTTCTTTGAACAGGCAGGCGTTGGCTTGTCGCCGGGCAGAGATTTCGGGGACGATCGTTTTATGCGACTCAACTTTGGCTGTCGCCGGGAGCTGCTCGAAGAAGCGGTCAAACGTATTCGACGCGCGATATTGGGCGAACTTCCGGCCTAATATCGCGCAAGCTTACCTACGTACAAAGACCAAAAGGCCAGCGATATGCTGGCCTTTTCGCAAAACTGTATTGCCAGCTCAGAGCTCAGGCTCGCTCAACAGGAAAAGCGATCACATCCTGAATCGACGCGACACCCAGTGCCAGCATAATAA
>JAGSHA010000067.1 GCA_023954795.1 Oceanospirillaceae bacterium
ACGCAGATCAGCACCGCGCTGCACAGAGCTACGACGGCCACCACCGCCGCCACCGAAGATGTCACCGAAGACATCACCAAAGATGTCACCAAAACCGCCTTCAAAGCCACCGCCCTGACCGCCACCCATATTAGGGTTCACACCCGCGTGGCCGTACTGGTCATACGCCGCTTTCTTCTGGGCATCAGACAGTACTTCATAAGCTTCGTTAACTTCTTTGAAGTTTTCTTCGGACTCTTTATCATCCGGATTGCGGTCCGGGTGATACTTCATCGCCATGCGGCGGAAGGCTTTTTTGATGTCGCGGTCAGAGGCGTTTTTATCAACGCCGAGTACTTCGTAGTAGTCTTGTTTTGACATAGTCGGTTCTGGCTATCACTGTTGCCGGCGGCACCGGCCGGATACGACAACGCGGGCCGAAGCTGTTGAGCCCCGAATCCCGCGATGCCTTGAATAGAAGTTACCCGGCAGGTTCATGATGATCCATACCGAATAACTCCCTGTTCAGAAGTCAGACGTAGAAATTACTTCTTGTCGTCCTTAACCTCTTCAAACTCAGCATCCACAGCATCGTCGCCCGGTTTAGCTTCTTCGCCACCTGCCGCTTGCTCTGCTTCTGCCTGCTGAGCTGCATCAGCGTACATCTTCTGGGCTACGCCAGAGATCGCTTCAGTCAGTGCAGCAGTTTTTGTATCAATCGCTTCTTTGTCGTCGCCTTTCAGGACTTCTTCCAGTTCAGCGGTTGCGCTTTCGATGTTCGCTTTCTCTTCGTCAGTCGCTTTGTCACCGGCTTCTTCCATGGTCTTCTTCGCAGAATGAACCATTGCGTCGCCCTGGTTACGCGCCTGAGTCAGCTCTTCAAACTTCTTATCTTCTTCAGCGTTCGCTTCTGCGTCGCGTACCATCTGTTCGATTTCATCATCGCTCAGACCAGAAGATGCTTTGATGACGATAGACTGTTCTTTACCCGTCGCATTGTCCTTCGCGTGTACGTTCAGGATACCGTTGGCATCCAGATCGAAGGTCACTTCGATCTGAGGCATGCCACGTGGTGCTGGCGGGATATCTGCCAGGTCGAAGCGACCCAGAGATTTGTTCTGTGCTGCCTGCTTACGCTCACCCTGTACAACGTGAATCGTTACCGCTGTCTGGTTGTCGTCTGCAGTAGAGAACGTCTGAGATTTCTTCGTTGGGATCGTCGTGTTCTTCTCGATCAGAGGCGTTGCCACGCCACCCATGGTTTCGATACCCAGCGTCAGAGGCGTTACGTCCAGCAGCAGCACGTCTTTCACGTCACCGGCCAGAACGGCACCCTGAATAGATGCACCCATGGCTACAGCTTCATCCGGGTTTACATCTTTACGAGGTTCTTTACCAAAGAACTCAGCAACCGCTGCCTGTACCATTGGCATACGTGTCTGGCCACCGACCAGAATCACTTCATCGATCTCAGACGCAGACAGGTCTGCATCCTGCAGCGCGGTGCGGCAAGGATCGATAGAACGTTTCACCAGCGCTTCAACCAGAGACTCCAGTTTCGCACGTGTCACTTTAACGTTCAGGTGTTTAGGACCGGTTGCATCGGCAGTGATGTACGGCAGGTTAACGTCAGTCTGCTGTGCAGAAGACAGTTCACACTTCGCTTTCTCAGCCGCTTCTTTCAGACGCTGCAGTGCCAGCGGATCATTGTGCAGATCGATACCGGATTCTTTCTTGAACTCTGCTGCCAAATACTCGATCAGGCGCAAGTCGAAATCTTCACCACCGAGGAATGTGTCACCGTTGGTCGCCAGTACTTCGAACTGGTGCTCACCGTCAACATCCGCAATCTCAATAACGGAGATATCGAAAGTACCACCACCCAGATCGAATACAGCAATGGTTTTGTCGCCTTTGGACTTATCCATGCCGTACGCCAGCGCCGCAGCGGTTGGCTCGTTGATGATACGTTTTACTTCAAGACCTGCGATACGGCCAGCATCTTTAGTCGCCTGACGCTGCGCATCGTTGAAGTATGCAGGCACGGTTACAACCGCTTCTGTCACACCTTCACCCAGATAGTCTTCTGCAGTTTTCTTCATCTTTTTCAAGATTTCAGCAGAGATCTGAGGTGCAGCCAGTTTATCGTCACGCACCTGTACCCACGCATCGCCGTTGTCAGCTTCAACGATTTTGTACGGCACCATTTTGATGTCTTTCTGTACAACATCGTCTTTAAAACGACGACCAATCAGTCGCTTGATCGCAAACAGAGTGTTGTCCGGGTTAGTTACCGCCTGACGCTTTGCAGGCTGGCCGACCAGTGTTTCACCATCGTCAACGTATGCAACGATAGACGGGGTAGTACGATCACCCTCTGCGTTTTCGATAACCTTGCTCTTTTCACCATCCAGGATAGCTACGCATGAGTTGGTAGTACCCAGGTCGATACCGATGATTTTACCCATTCGAATTCACTCCAAGTTTCTGCCCGTTAAGACGGGTCAGCGATCAAATCTTTAAAATATGCTTTGCAATCTATATTGGTGCGGCTGAATCAGTTTCAAGGGCCGCGACCAATTTTTATTCAGTCAGTTTCAGGCTTTCGACACCATCACCATCGCCGGACGAACCAAGCGACCATTCAGGCTGTAACCCTTTTGCATAACCGCTACAACAGTGTTTGGCGCTACGCCTTCAGCAGGCACCATGGACATCGCCTGATGCAGTTCAGGGTTAAACGCTTCACCCTCAGGGTTAAGCTGTTCAACGTTGAATTTAGCCAGTCCGGCGATCAGCATATCCAGTGTCATCTCAACACCTTCAAGCATCGGCTTCACCGCTTCGTCATCACCTGCAGCCTCAATCGCACGCTCCAGGTTATCGACAACACCCAGCATTTCCGTCGCAAATTTCTCAACGCCAAACTTATGCGCTTTTTCAACATCCTGTTCGGCACGACGTCGAATGTTCTGAGTCTCCGCCTGACCACGCAGTATCTGGTCTTTCAACGCGGCTGCTTCTGCCTGCGAGACTTCCAGCTGGCTCATCAATTCCGCTAGGCTTAGCAGCTCTGGAGAGCCCTCTTCCGCAAGAGGATCAGACTCAGTTGCCGCCTGCTCGTCTACAGTTACTTCTTCAGCAACGGTTTGTTCAGTTGCTTCAGCTTCAGGGGCTTTATCTTCGTTCGCCATCTGGAATCTCCAACGCTTACCGCACTTCGGTGCACACAGTTATTTATACCTGTCGCTGTATATGGGGACCGTCGAATAGTTTTCAACAGCAATAACCACAATTTTTTGTCACGAATAGCGTTTCTGTTTGCACTCTCGCTGATTATCGCTTATACAGTACAAAACACTGTATAAATACACAGCAAACAAAGACAGGCAACTGACGATGCTGAATCAGATAACCATCCGTGACTACGCCATTGTTGACGAACTCGATCTGGAACTGCAGAACGGAATGACCGTTGTTAGCGGCGAAACCGGCGCGGGCAAGTCGATCATGCTCGATGCGTTGGGACTGACCCTGGGTGACCGCGCCGATAGTGGTACCGTTCGTCATGGCGCAGAGCGTGCGGAGATTACTGCCAGCTTTGACGTGTCCCAAATTCCTGAAGCAACCGCGTGGTTGCAACAGCAGGAACTTGATCAGGAGGGTGACTGTATTTTGCGTCGGGTCATCACTCGTGAAGGCCGCTCACGTTGCTATATCAACAATCGCCCGAGTCCGATTGCAGCAGTGCGCGAGCTCAGCGAACATCTGATCGACATCCACGGCCAGCACGAACACCAGCGCCTGTTGAATAAAGACCACCATCGCTTGCTGCTCGATCAGTATGCTGGCGCCACCTTACTGGCTGGCAAGACCCAGCGCGCTTATACCCAGTGGCGTAAACTGGACAAACAACTTCGTCAGCTCACCGAAGTCAGCGACGAGCAGATCGCTCGCATTCAACTGCTCAGCTATCAGATAGAAGAGCTGGACCAGCTTAGCCCTAGCGACGGCGAACTGCAGGCACTGGAACAAGAACAAAAACAGCTCGCCAACGCCGCTGATATTTTGCACAACGGCCATCAATTGATGAACCTCACGACTGAAGGGGAAGGCAATAACTGTCTGACACTGCTGAATCAGTGTCTGCACCTGCTCAGCGACATGTCCGATCAGCAAGGTATTCAACAAGTTTCAGAGATGCTCAACAGTGCACATATCCAGATCGAAGAAGCCGGGGGCGAACTGCGTCATTATCTGGATGGCGTTGCGCTAAACCCTGAGCGTCAGCAGGAAGTCGAAGACCGCTTATCAACGCTGTATGACATCGCCCGCAAACATAAAGTACAACCCGAAGAGCTGCCACAATTACATCAAGCGTTGGCAGAAGAGCTTCAGACGCTTAATCACAGTGATGAGGCTCTGGAACACCTGGGGCAAAAAGTAGACGAACACTACGCGCTGTTTCTAAAAGAAGCAGAAAAACTCAGTGCCAGCCGTACCAAAGCTGCTCGTAAACTGAATAAAGCCGTCGACGAACAGCTGCATAATCTGGGGATGCTGGCGGCTAACTTCCAGGTTCAACTCACGCCCAACGAAACAGGCCAGATAAGCGCACATGGACTAGAAGAGGTCGAATTCCTCATCAGTACCAATAAAGGCCAGCAAGCACGGCCGCTGGCCAAAATCGCTTCAGGCGGTGAGTTGTCGCGGATCAGCCTCGCCATACAAGTGATTACCGCCCAAACTTCCAGCACTCCAACATTGATATTTGACGAAGTTGATGTGGGTATTGGCGGCGCCGTCGCCGAGGTGGTAGGCCGCCTGATGCGTCAACTGGGTACACAAGCTCAGATTCTATGCGTCACGCATCAACCTCAAGTGGCCTCTCAAGGCCATCAACACTTGTTTGTTAGCAAGAAAGCACGCAAACAACAAACCTTTACCCGCATAAACCGTCTCAGACGTGATGAGCGCGTACAAGAGGTCGCCCGGATGTTAGGGGGTATTGATATCACTGAACGTTCCGTTGAGCACGCTCGCGAGATGCTCGGCTTTAGCGCTTAAGCGAAACGTCAGGCACAAAAAAGCCGACCCTGAGGTCGGCTTTTCAATTTCAATCGTAGCATGGAAGATTACTTATCTTCGCAGCCTTCAGTACAAACACCGTACAGATACAAGGTGCGATCGGTTACGGTAAAGCCCAGGCTTTCTGCAATCTCATGCTGACGACGTGTCAGCTCTGCATCCGAAAACTCAGCAACCTTGCCACATTTCACACACACGACGTGATCATGCTGATCATCACGCGCCAGTTCAAATACTGAGTGACCGCCTTCAAAGTGATGACGGGATACCAAACCCGCCGCCTCAAACTGGGTCAACACACGATAAACCGTGGCCAAACCTACATCTTCACCCGAGTTCATCAACAGCTTGTAGATATCTTCCGCGCTGAAGTGCTCACCGGCATCCGCTTGCTCGAGGATCTGGTAAATTTTAACGCGTGGAAGCGTTACTTTTAGTCCGGCCTTACGCAGTTCCTGGTTTTCGATTGCCATAATAATTCTCTATGCTGTTCCTGACACGGAATGATACACTCGCTCCATTATCCGCATTTAATGACGAAAGTGGAAGACAGAAAGAAATGCAAAAAATTCTTGTTAGCGTTGCTCTTATAGCTTTGTTGTCAGGCTGTTCCGGATTTCCGGGTGTTTACAAGATTGATGTTCAGCAAGGTAATGTTGTCACCCAAAAAATGGTTGACCAGCTACGCCCTGGAATGACCCGCAGTCAGGTCCGCTATGTTATGGGGACACCTTTGCTAACCGACACCTTCCATGAAGATCGTTGGGACTATATCTACACCATGCAGGAAGGCAAAGGCGACTATAGCCGCAAAAACCTAACCATTGTGTTTGAAAATAACACCCTTGCTGCGATTCGCGGCGACTACCGTCCTGATACCACCAACTAAGCAGCCATCATCTTCAGTTTTTATCTGGAACGTGCAGTTTATTCAGCGTCTTTCTTCGCTTTCATTTTAGCTGCGCGTTTTGCTCTTGCTTCTTTCGGATCTGCGATCAGTGGTCGGTACAACTCGACTCGCTGACCTTCCTTCATAATCGTATCTTTTGGATTACGAATCGCTTTACCAAAGATTCCCATAGGAATCGTCTCGGGATCGATCTCCGGATATGTTTCCACAATACCAGAACGTATCACCACATCGTACGCTGAACAGTCTTCCTCGACCTGCAACGCAATGATCTTCTGATCATGCGGTAATGCATAAGCTACTTCTACTCGGATCATGAAAATACCTGTCGGTTAGTAGATCTCATCAGAGCGGGTCACAAACGCTTCAACCATTGTAGTTGCCGCCTGATTAAACACACGCCCCATCGCCAGAGACGTCAGTTTACCGGAAAAGTCGAACGACAGATTCAATTCTACCTTTGAGGCTTCATCACTCAACGGTGTGAATGTCCATACACCGGATAGGGAGGAGAACGGCCCATCCACAAGTTCCATCGTCATCTCTTGTGGATGCGTCAGACGATTGCGGGTGGTAAAGCTATATTTCAAACCACCTTTCGACACATTCAGTGTCGCAACCAGCTCCTTTTCAGTCCGGCTGATGAGATCCACCGACGCACACCAAGGTAAGAACTGGGGATAATTTTCAACATCATTCACCAGATCAAACATCTGTTCCGCAGTGTGCAGAACCAAAGCGCTGCGATCAACCTGTGTCATCTCACGACCTCTGAAAATAATTCGCGGCTGATTATACGTGATTCCGCCGCTTTTTCACGGGCGACTAAGGCAGAAGGCGGTTACCTGATGATAACCGCCGATCGAACAACTTAACCGACTAGTTTCTGGTACAGATTAATCGCGAAGATAATCGATACCGCAACCGGAGCGATGAATCGGATGGAGATATACCACAGATAAAACACGGTATTCTCTTCCATCGCCAATTCATCCAGGCTGACCTTCTTCTTAACAAACCAACCCGCAAACAATGAGATAAAGATCCCACCCAATGGCAGCATGATATTTGCTGTCGCAAAATCCAGGAAGTCGAAGGTGTTCATCCCAAAGATGGTAACGTCAGACAGGAAATTGAATGACCCCAATGCCAGAATACCCAGCCCCCATACGGTAAGTGCCAGCAACACACACGCCACTTTACGCGACATGTTGAAGTTCTCAACAAACCAGGCTGCTGCTGGCTCCATCAGAGAGATTGCAGACGTCCATGCCGCCACGCCAATCAGTACGAAGAATAGGAAACCAAACAACTGGCCACCGGCCATCTGTCCGAACGCTACCGGCAGGGTAACAAACATCAGGCCAGGGCCTGCACCTGGGTCCAACTGGTTTGCAAATACGATAGGGAAGATAGCCAGACCTGCCACCAAAGCCACCAGCGTATCCATCGCGGCGATGGTCATCACCGTACCGCCAATGGATGCTTTCTTAGGCATGTATGAACCGTATGCCATGATCGCACCCATACCCAGAGACAGAGTAAAGAAGGAATGGCCCAGTGCGACCAGCACTGCATCCCAAGTCAGCTTACTTACGTCAAACTTGAACAGGAAATTCCAGCCTTCTGCGAAATGACCGGTGTTCATGGAATAACCCAGCAATAACAGCAACAGCACAAACAGCGCTGGCATCATGACACGCGTTGCACGCTCCAGGCCTTTATTTACACCACCTGCAACAACCACCATGACCATAACCACAAACACGGTGTGCCAGATCATCAGGCTCTGCCAGTCACCCAGCAGGTTATTAAAGATCGCACCCGCCTGTTCACTGCCAACACCAACAAAGTCACCTTTACCCATGCCGGCGACGTAATACAGTACCCAGCCAGCAACAACGGAATAAAAGGAGAAAATCATGAAGCCGGACATGACGCCCATCAGCCCCACTAGCGACCACTTACCACTGTGGCCAGACTCCTTAGCAACTTCACGCATTGCATTAATCGGGCTCTGCCGGGCACGACGACCCACCAGCACTTCGCCCATCATGATCGGAACACCAACTAGTAGTATGCAGACCAGATAAACCAGAACGAAAGCACCACCGCCGTTCTCACCTGTAATGTACGGGAACTTCCAGATGTTACCTAAACCAACAGCGGATCCAGTTGCTGCCAAAATAAAGATCCAGCGGTTCGCCCAGGAACCATGAATTGATTGTTTCTCTTGCATTGTGGTCTCTAAGTTTAGTGTCGAGAGTTTCGTATAGTGTACAAAGTTTCGACATTGTTCATATCCTGATCGATCTTGCAACGAAAACTACACGAAAAAAGGATTATTTAGTCATAAATCAACAACGCCCTGTAAGAAACATAGTTTCCTGCGGCTTTCCTTGCACCCTGCACCCCGATATAATCGCCGCCATGGCAAAAAAGAAGAAAGCAAAAAGTGGTGGCAGCACCATCTGTCAAAATAAGAAGGCACGTCACGAATATCATATTGATGATAAATTCGAGGCGGGCTTGTCTCTGTCCGGGTGGGAAGTTAAAAGCCTGCGTGAAGGACGCGCTCAACTCGTCGACTCCTACGTCATTCTGAAGAATGGCGAAGCTTGGCTCATGGGCGCACACTTCACTCCGCTTAAGACCGCCTGCACACATGTTGTCGCAGACCCTAGACGTGAGCGTAAGCTGCTGTTGCACCGTCGCGAAATCGATAACCTTGCTGGTGCTATTCAGGCCAAAGGTTATACCTGCGTGGCGCTTGCCCTTTACTGGAAAAATGATCGCGTAAAATGCGAAATTGCTCTGGCAAAAGGTAAGAAACAGCATGATAAACGCGCTGACGACAAAGATAAGGACTGGGCAAGACAGAAACAACGTCTCATGGCAGCGAAGTAATTCTTCCTTCTTTATTGTCTTAGGCTATAATGGCCGCACATTTTGGGGGTGACTTGGCTTCGACGCTGATTGCGAAACCTCAGGTGCATGTCGTGAGTATAGTGAATCACGTAAATAAATTACTACACAGTTATAGTTGCTAACGACGATAACTACGCACTAGCAGCATAAGCCTGCTACGCCACACTCTCAGGTGTCTGTAACTAAGAGGTTCGTGGTGTCATTCGAGACAGAATCGCCCGGAAGCTTTGTCTCAAGCTGAACGGTTAAAACTAAAGAGGCTCGCCCTAAACGCCCTGACCCTTGGGCCGTGATGGGTTAACTTAATAAAGGTGTCTAAACATGTAGATCCGGGGGCAGAGGATTGGCGGACGCGGGTTCGAAACCCGCCACCTCCACCACCTTTCTCTTTATAAGTCTTAGACTTACAAAGAAACCCAAATGATAGGGACCACTTGTGGTCCACAAAAAGACCGGCTTAGGCCGGTTTTTTTGTGCCTGCTTTTTTTGGGCTTAAGACCAAACCCGACCTGCTACCTTCCCACACTGTTTAGCGTATCTCGTCTGAATACCGCCCCCACGAAATGCTAATATTTATATAAGCAAATAACTTGGCCTTAGAACTAAAACATTTGGCTATTTTTATGACTGATAAGCCTGAAACAAACGAGTGTTACTGGCCTATCAGATCTGCAACGCCGATCTTCGCCTGAAAAACCTAATCGTTATTCTGTTACCCGATAACAAGGGCTGCGTATATGACAAGTTGACGCCCCACTACGACAACCTTTGCACCGAGTTCTATGAAACAGGAGTGCTGAATAATCTGGCGATACCTCTACTGGATACCGATGATGATGCTTCACAGGGGTTTTCAGAGGCATACCAATATTTCGGTTTCTGCACCCGTGCCGATTTCATGACGCTGGCTGAGAACATTGGACTACCAGCAAAAGCCGCAGATAATTCTATTAAGGCTATTGCTCAGAGAGAAAAGCAGGAAAGAGCTGAGACGCAACAAGCGTAACTCGTTGCGTCCTAGCAAGAGATAGAATCACATTTCGTCGATCTGACGACGGATATCTTCAATTTTGCGAGCTACGACTTTTTCAAGATGCTCCAGCTCGTCCAGCAACACTTCTTTCTTGTTCTGCGTGGTCTTCTCTTCAGTCACCAGCGAATCCAGTTCTGCAACTGCACGCAGGTAATAAGGAGAAGGTTCCGTAGTCGCACGGTAAGGCACCAGTCCTTCTTTCACCGGTACATTCTTGTGCACTCGCTTGAACTTGAACTTCTTGCTTTTGGCGAACCACTCACCCTGATGACGATGCAAGTAGATCTTGAGGATATCCATGTCACCTTCAATACGCGAAGTGTATTTTTCGATGTCATGTACGTCATCAATCCCCATATCCTTAAGGGTTTCAAACTGCTGAGTTGCCATGTCCGATTTTTCTCCGAACGTCAGGAATTAAATAAAATTATTCATCTGGGAGTATAGCTCCCTTCATCCCTCTATGATGCTCCTCGGAGCCGCTAAATTCAAAAAATTAACATATGAAATACCGAAATCGATGACGCTGGAAGCATTGGACCCTAGCTGCGTTTTTTGGGGGGGCGCTCCCACTCTGCGATCTCCTTTTTTCGATCGATTTCGGCAAGCATATGTTGAAGATCACGCTTTTCCGTTTTTAAGCGCTGTATCTCAAGACGCCGATCGAAATCTTTTTCCCGCTCTTGTTCTAATCGCTCTCCCAGCGCCTGTACCTGCTGTTGTAACCCGTTGATGACCGCCTGCAGGTCAGCAATCTCATTGATGCCTGATCTATCGGCATGATGTCTGGCACCCGCGTCAGGGTGTGTTGGAAGGCACTGCAATTCAGCCAGTATATGATTGTGCACAATCTTTAATTCGGTCGCTTCACGCTCTGTGTAATGAATTCCCGCTTCCATTGCCCGATGAGCCGCTGGCGCACCAATCGACCCTGATAGTTGCTGCTCAATCCGCCAATGAAACTCAACAAGCTCCATCATTGTCAGCTGGCTTTTTACCTCAAAGCCCAGATCTTCGATGATCTGTTGCAACAGACGTGCGGTTTTAGTTTCGGCCAGATAACAGTTCAACAACTGTTGTGCCTCGGTTAGTTTGGGCGCGAGTGAGATATATTCCCGCAGCCCGGTTGGGCGTGCCTCTTCAGACCGTTCCTGCGCAGCCCTGACATTGACAAACTGCAGTGCTAATTCACGTTCAGATTTGGGTGTTAGAAAATAAAGAGAACCTGTTACATAGAGCAGGCAGTTGACTGAAATTGACCACAGTAAGCTGTGCGTCACAGGAGGAAGAACGTCGATACCAAACAGCGCTTCTGGCCGAAGCCAGCTAATATAGGCGGGACCATCAGTCAGGACATTTGTTGCTATCCAGCCCTGATCAACCAATTGTGGGATAAGCATGGTATAGAGCCAAATAAACACACCCGCGCTCAAACCGAGCAGGGCTCCCACTCTGTTCCCCCGTGGCCAGTAGAGAGCGCCTAACGTAGCCGGTGCCAGCTGAATCAGCCCGACAAACGACAAGCTACCGAGCGAAATCAGCATCTGGGATTCACCGACAATTAATGTGAAGCTATAGCTGACCACCATAATCAGTGCCACGATCCCCCACCGACACTGCAGCAGGTACCGTCGCATGCCTTTCAAGGCTTGGCT